>JAEYTP010000068.1 GCA_023433945.1 Bacillota bacterium
CACAGATATCCAAAAACAACAATATACAGAAACATAACGCTTTTCCCTGCTGTTTTTTTGGAGGTATAAGATTTATATATCTGTACCGGCCATGCTGCACCAAAACTGAGCAGCATCAATGCTTCAAATATACTCAAGCTGATTATCCCCTTTACAATTAATTATATAGACTTGAAATAGTTGGTTCACTAATTAAGCCATAAAATTAATTATACCTCAGGTAATCTATAAAGCAATGTTAAGGACAAAAGTTCTTAAAGAACTGAGTAGTTGAAACACCGTGTGGTCTATTCTTTCTCTTGAGTTGATAAAGTGATTCTGTATCTCCCACCTTGAGCTTGTTTACTCCCTCATAGCAGGATAGAGTTGCTTTAAAGCCCATATCCTTTAGTATGGCTTCCGACTCTTTGCTAATAAAGCCAAATGGGTATGTAAAGGTATTGGGGGTTATTCCTGTGGAAAGAGCTATTTTCTGCTGAAGCTTACTTATATCTGAATTGAGTACCATTTTGTACTGCTCTAGCGACTCACCACGTTTTCTTTTAGTACCCATACGTGCACCCGTTGAATGCATGTTATATGTATGGTTTTGTATCTCAAAATAGCCTGAGTCGGTTATTTCTTTAAGCTGATCCCATGAAATATGTGCATAATTCAGATTAGTACTTGGGTGTATGGAGTAGTCTTCAGAATACTTTCCAACTATTGAGATTACCGCTTTCATCTTGTATTTCTCCATAAGGGGTTTTCCATAAGCAAAATTATTGTAAAGTCCATCATCAAAGGTAATTATTACTGGTTTAGCGGGCAAGGGACTTCCGGTGTATACATAGTCTATAAGCTCAGTCATGTTGATCGCACTATAGCCCCTGTCGCTTAAGTATTTCAGATCATTTTCGAGTTCAGTTGGAGTTATTACATACTTTCCGAGGTTAGCCGATTGTTTTAGAACGCTATGGTACATTATTATTGGAACAGCAACCTCGTCGTGTGATTTTTCAAGTTGATGTTCAGAGAATACAGGTATAGGAGAATATGCTATCAGAGCAGTTGATACTAAAAGAGTAAAAATAATAGTTATCACCAAAGATATATACTTGATTGTTCTTCTATTTATAAGTATTATTTTCATATCAATCATCTCCCAGGCTAATACTGCTAGGAGTTGAAGGCTCAAGCAGTTCAAAGTTTCTGTAATAATCTCTGGTTTCCTCGTCCTTTATTACAGCCGAGCGATTTTTCTGTAATAAATTCACTATGTTGTATACATCAATCCATATCTCGTTATTACTTTCTTTTTGACATTCATCAAATATTAGCTGCATTCCAAAATGTAAATGAGGAGTGGTAATATTATTTACGTTTTCACGAGTACTGTACCCAGTCATACCCAAATAGCCTATTACATCACCTGCCTTAACCGTTTTCCCAACGTATAAATCTGAATGGAAAGGCTTATCTTTTCGTAAATGAGCATAGTAATAATAGCGCTTATTATCGAAACTCCTAATACCAATTCTCCAACCACCATACATATTCCAACCCATTGCTTCCACGCGTCCCGATTCAACAGCTATAACCGGCGTGCCGATATTACCCATCAAATCATTTCCAAGGTGTTTTCTAGCATAGCCAAAAGAACGACCATCTCCAAAGTCATCATAATGGCTGAAACCATAACCCTTTGCAATTGGGGAGAAAACCTTAAGACCGTATTTTTTTACCCATATTTTATTTTCGCTATTCTCAGAGTCCTTTTCTTGAACCTCGTATTCCCCCAAGAAGTTTCCAAGTATTGCGGAGTAGGCCTCATAATAGTATTTATAGTACTTTGAATCCTTTGTAATCTGCTCAATGGTTTCCCCATTTTTAATTCTTGCTGCTATTTTATCGAGGTCTTTTGATTTATATTTTTTAAAATCTCCGCCATATTTTGTACCCAGATAAGAAAGTAATTCTATCCAGTTAAGATGAACCGGTTGCTTATAGGATTTAATGTCCATAGACATAGCCTTTTCCATGGCAGGATAGGTTACATTGAATTCTACCCATTTTATATAACGCTTATCGCTGCTAACCGTAATGCTTTCTGAATTGTATAATTTATAAATACCAAAAGAAGCGAAAACTATAATACAAAAACTCAAAACACTTAGGGCTATTAAAGATATTTTCTTATGTGCCTTTATCCAAGTAAACAATTTGTATCCTTCCTTTCATGAATAATTACTCTATGTTAATTTACTAGGTCAGTACTATATTTGCTAAGTTATACAGGCTGTATTATTAATTACCAACAACCTATAATAAAATTTATGCCAAATAATGTAGGTTTAGACTTTCAATAGGACAAAGATAAATATTTATCAATATTTAAATTAGATAAAAATATAATTTTTAACGTGAAAATAAGGTTCAAAATAAAAATCACTTAAAATATCAAATTAGTGCTTTACTTTGTTAAAGTTATGAAGTAAAATACCTATTGAGGAATTGTTGTATACATAAAACTATAGAGAAAGAATTACATTATTTGTTTTGAAGGGAAGGATTTATTATGAAAAAGGGATTATTAAAAGGTTTAGCGATAGCTGTAGCGCTCACATTTGTACTTGGAGGTTGCGGAACTTCAGATTCATCCAACAGTACAGCAGCAAATACAGCTGGCAGTACTACTACTTCTGATGCTGCAAAGGACAACCAGGGCAGCGATAAGTCATGGGACAAGGTAAAAGAAAAGGGAGAATTCGTGCTTGGTCTTGATGAAAATTTCCCACCAATGGGCTTTAAAGATGATAGTGGAGAAATAGTAGGTTATGACATTGACCTCGCAACGGAAGTTTGTTCACGTTTGGGTGTTACCCTAAAAATTCAGCCAATTAACTGGGATGCAAAGGATGTTGAGCTGAACACTGGCAACATAGATTGTATCTGGAACGGCTTTACTATTAAAGAAGATAGAAAGAAGACTGTACTCTTTACCGAGCCATACATGGATAATCAGCAGGTACTAGTAGTAAAGGGCGATTCTCCTTATAATACAATTGATGATTTGAAAGGTAAGAAGGTTTCCTTACAGGCTGGTTCAAGTGCTGCCGACGCACTTAACAGCAGAGCAGATTTCAAAGGTACCCTCAAGGAAGTTGCTGAATTGAAGGATAACGCACTTTGCCTAATGGATTTAGAAACAGGTGCTACAGATGCAGTTGTAATGGATGAAATAGTGGCAAGATACTATATACAGATGAAGAAGGATAACTACAAGGTGCTTGACG
>JAEYTP010000081.1 GCA_023433945.1 Bacillota bacterium
ACTATAGGGAGATAAATTCAATGAAAAATAATTTTAATAGGTATATTGTACTTTGGCTTAGTCAGTCAGTATCCCAGTTGGGAAGTGCGATGACGGGTTTTGCTCTGATTTTATGGGCGTATTCACAGGAGGGTTTAGCGAGTACAGTTTCGCTTATGTCCTTCTTTAATTATCTGCCATATATCTTTGTAAGCCTTTTTGCTGGAACATTTGTGGATAATCACAAAAAGAAGAATATTATGCTAGTATCAGATAGCTTTGCGGCCGTTTGTTCCGTTATTATACTTGGTTTGACAATAAGTAATGGTTTGCAAATATGGCATATTTACACAGTTAATTTTGTGATCGGTTTTATGAATGCTTTCCAATCACCAGCTTTGGCAGTTGTAACAGGGATAATTGTACCCAAAGATAAATTGGTACAGGTAAGCGGTATGAATTCCTTTTCTAGTAATTTGATAATTATACTATCACCAGTTTTGGCCAGTTCGCTATTTGCTATTGGTGGGATAAAACTTCTGTTGGTTATTGACTTATTGAGTTTTATTATAGCATTTCTAGTGTTACTATTGATTATAAAAATTCCTGAGAATGAAAACAATAAAGCAAAGCAGCAATCTATGTTTGCTGGATGTGCTGAAGGATTTCGTTTTTTAAAGAAAAACAGAGGAATTTTTGTAATTATAATTACAATGGCTTTACTGAATTTCTTTTCGAGATTGACTTATGAGAACATATTATCTCCTATGATTCTTTCTAGGAGTGGAAATGATAGTATGGTATTAGGTATTGTAAATGCAGCAATGGGCATTGGTGGCATAGTGGGAGGTATCATTGTTGCTACTGGGAAATTTAAAAAGAGTAGTGTTAAAATGATTTATGTATCAGCTATGCTATCCTTTCTATTGGGAGATGTGATGATGGGGATGGGCAGAAATGTTATATTTTGGTCATTTGCAGCTGTAGCTGCAAGTTTGCCAATACCATTTATCAATGCAGGTCAAAATGTGATACTTTATCAAACAGTACCTGACAACATTCAAGGAAGAATATTTGCTGTAAGAAATGCCCTTCAGTTTTCCACTATTCCATTGGGAATCTTGCTAGGTGGCTTTATGGCAGATTATGTATTTGAACCATTTATGCTCTCTGGGAACTACGTTTCAATGGCTTTACATAGTTTGGTTGGTAGCGGTGCAGGAAGTGGCATGGCTGTTATGTTTTTATGTACTGGAATATTAGGAAGTTTATTTAGCCTGTTATCCTATAATTTAAAAGATATTAAATCACTTAAATAGATTTTGGATGATATATTTTTAATGGGATATTTTTAAGTTCCAATTTATTTATTAAGAAAAAGAACTACCGTTTTGGCCCCCCTTCTTTTGTTAGTCTAAAAGACTTCTGGGTTACATTTTGAACGGTAGTTCTTTTATTAATTTATTAAATAAATACCTTCTTATGGTGCCTACCCTTTTGCTGCTTCATCCTTTACTGTATCTGATTCGTCATTGGAAGGGTTTTCCAGTGGCGCATCGTATTTCTTTGTGTCCTTATATCTTCTATCGTCAGTAGGCGTAAACTGTGCATTTGTTGTAGTAAAGTAATCGAGTATTACTGCTTCCTTGATTCTTTCATCGGTGTTTGCATCAATGACGTTTTCATTATATATTAAGTAGTAAATATCATTTACTGATGCGTCTGTGCCATCAAGCCTATAGGAATCCAAGGTTCCATTTGATAGCTTCAATATCCCGTTTGTTAGCTTAAGAGCTTCTGATAGTGGCATATTTGTAGTAATATTTTCAAACGCATAATTAATTATTGAAGTATAGGATGGAAGATATTGCAGCGTAGCCTTTTGGCTAATTGCTTCTTTTAAAAACTTGATCTGCATTTGTGTCCTCTTTATGTCGGAGCCGTCATAGAATTCACGTAATTCCTTGGTATATAACCTGGAGGATTGAGGGTGTCTAAATCTGAGAAGCTGCTCGGCCATATCGCCATTCAAAAGCTGATAACCCTTTTTGAGATTAATATATAAATCCTGAGACGGGTCACTATACTTGAGGTCGGCAGGAACATCAAAATAAACTCCGCCCAGTAAGTCAACTACACCTTTTACAGTTGATATATCCAGTACAACATAATAATTAATATTTATACCTGTAAGGTCGCTTATAACCTGCGACGCAAACTCCGCACCGTTAATCTCCTTCTGTTTCTCATCAACCTTGCTATCCTGAAGCCATCCAACGGCATATGCCGCATTTACTTTTGGTATAGAGGTTCTGATATTGACCTTTGTGTCTCTTGGCACTGTAAGAATACCAATAGTGTTTTTCTGAGGATTATAGTTGGCAACCATAATTGCATCGGTGTTGCTACCAGCTTTGTCCTTTACTAGTATAAGAAAATTAATGGGGTCTTTGGTCACAATACCATCAAATAAACTGCCATTATTTGTTTGTAAACTGCCAGAAGGATTATTCTGACTAGAGGTTAAGGCAGTAGCTGAATTTATATATATCAAAATAGCGATTCCAGCAATAAACAGTATAAAACTGTTAAATATTACAGCTAAAAAGGTAAGTTTTCTTGAACTCATATTTTTAATCCTCTATATTATGTATAGTAGTGTTTAAAAGCCTTGTCATAACTAATATTCTTATAAATCATAACATATTATCATCAAGGTGGAAACCTTACAAATAAGAAATTTATGTGAAATTTCTGTGACAGTATAAGTACATTGGGGGGAAGTATATAAATTGACTATGGACAATTATAATAAAAATGTGGTATGATTTGATAAAAGTAAATAGATTTACCTTTAAATAGGTCCAGAGAGGCTATAAGGTGAGACGATAATGCTAGAACAATTACATTTTTAGTTTGTTTTGTTCTACTACTTAAGAGATTATGAACTTCTTGCCTACTGGTGAGAAGTTTTTTATTTTATATTTTTATTACTTAATAAGTCACTGCAAGAAATACTAAACAGTGCAAGTATTTTTAAAGGTTGAAAAAGTATCAATAAATTTAGAAAGAGGGATGACCATGGCTGGAAGAACAGTATTAATGGATGAAAACGCCATTAACAGAGCAATTACAAGAATCTCACATGAGATCATAGAGAAAAACAAAGGCGTTGAAGGAGTAGTGCTGATTGGTATTCAGAGAAGAGGCGTGCCTTTGGCAAAAAGAATCGCTCAGAAGATCAAGGAAGTCGAAAACAGGGATATACCAGTTGGAATATTGGATATAACGCTTTACAGAGATGACCTGAGTCTTTTGAATGAGCATCCAGTTATTAATGGAACAGAAATAAACTTTCATATTGCAGGGAAAAAGGTAGTGCTGGTGGACGATGTTATATTCACAGGTAGAACTGTAAGAGCTGCAATAGATGCACTTATGGATATTAGCAGGCCAAGCATGATACAGCTTGCAGTTATGATAGATAGGGGACACAGAGAACTCCCAATAAGAGCAGACTATGTTGGCAAAAATGTTCCAACATCAAGAAATGAAATTGTTCATGTAAATGTTATAGAAATTGATGAAGAAAACAGTGTAACCATAGCTGACAGAGTACAGAGTTGCTAATACAAGCCAACCGAATAAAGAAATACTAAGGACCTTTGGTTTATATGATAACTTAAGGATATATAACATAAACCTTGATAAAGGAGATAACTTTATGAATCTTAAGTCAAAAGATTTGTTGGGGTTGAAGGACATTTCCAAGGAGGAAATTGAATACATTCTGGCAACAGCCAAGACCATGAAATACATTATCACTTCAAATAACAAAAAGACTCCCCATCTACAGGGGAAATCAGTAATTACTCTTTTTTATGAAAATTCAACAAGAACAAGACTATCCTTTGAGCTTGCATCAAAATACATGGGTGCAAGTGCCGCAAATATATCCGCTTCTAGTAGCAGTGTTTCAAAGGGCGAAACCTTAATAGATACAGGTAAGACTATTGATGCAATGGGTTCTGACATAATAATTATCAGGCACCCAATGTCAGGAGCACCTCACCTGCTTGCAAAGAATGTAAAGGCATCAGTAATAAATGCCGGAGACGGAACAAATGAGCATCCAACACAGGCACTTCTGGATATGTTTACAATGACAGAAAAAAAAGGCTCACTTGAAGGCAAGAGGGTTGCAATTATAGGTGACATTTTGCACAGCAGAGTAGCAAGAAGCAATATATGGGGGCTCACAAAGATGGGAGCAGAGGTTTGCGTAGCAGGCCCAGCCACACTCATACCGCCTGGACTTGAACACCTGGGAGTTAAGGTTTACACCACTGTACAAGAAGCAATGATAGACGCTGATATTGTTATGGGCCTTAGAATTCAACTTGAAAGACAGAAAAAAGGGTTATTCCCTTCAATAAGAGAGTATTCAAGATTCTTTGGTATAGATGACAAGAGATTGAAGCTTGCTAAGGAAGATGCTCTTGTTATGCACCCAGGGCCAGTAAACAGAGGAGTAGAATTAAGCTCCGCGGTCATGGATGGAGACCAGTCGGCAATAAATGAACAGGTTACTAACGGTGTCGCGATAAGAATGGCACTATTGTATCTTTTGACTAGGAGGGGATCAAACAGTGAAATTATTGATTAAGAACGGACATATTGTAGATGCAAAAACAGGACTCAATAGAATCTCAGATATACTTATTTCAGATGGTTTAATCGCGCAAATAGGAGAACAGCTTGACAGTACAGGCTGCGAAATAATTGATGCAAAGGGAATGTATGTTTTGCCTGGATTGGTTGATGCTCACTGCCATTTGAGAGATCCTGGGCTTGAATACAAGGAAGATATTGAAACAGGTACGAGAAGTGCAGCAGCAGGAGGATTTACATCCATAGCATGCATGCCAAATACTAAGCCTGTACTAGATAATGAAGCGATGATTAAATATGTAATAAATAAGGCTAAATCAGATGGGGTTGTAAATGTTTATCCTATAGGTACAATTTCCAAGGGGCTTAAGGGAGAAGAATTGAGCGAGATTGGAGAGCTCAAATTTTCTGGAGCAGTTGCCATTTCAGATGATGGAAGACCAGTAGCTAATTCATCCTTGATGAAGAAGGCCATGCAGTATGCTTCAATGTTTGATATAACAATAATCTCTCACTGTGAGGATTTGGACCTTGTTGATGGTGGACTTATGAACGAAGGCTATCAATCCTCTGTAATGGGGTTAAAAGGAAATCCTGCACCAGCAGAAGAGGTAATGATTGCAAGGGATTTGATTCTTGCCGAATATACACAAGCTACTATTCATATAGCTCATGTCAGCACAGAGCTAGGGGTAGATTTGATAAGAAATGCGAAGAGAAGAGGGGTAAAGGTCACAGCAGAAACCTGCCCACACTACTTCTCACTAACAGATAAGGCGTGTGAGGGCTTCAATACAAATGCAAAGGTAAATCCCCCACTACGCACTCAAAAGGATGTAGACGCAATAATAGAGGGGCTTAAGGATGGAACGATAGATATTATCGCAACAGACCATGCACCTCACCATATTGATGAAAAAAATGTTGAGTTTATGCAGGCTGCAAATGGCTTAGTTGGTTTTGAGACTGCACTTGCTCTAGCAATAACCAATCTTGTTAAGCCAGGACATCTTACAATAGAGGATATTTGCAAAAAGATGTGCCTAAATCCAGCAAGAATGCTCGGCTTAAGCAAGGGCAGCATTGAAGTAGGTGCAACTGCTGACATAGTAATATTTGACACTGAGGAGCAGTTCACTGTAGAAGTGTCAAAATTCTATTCAAAAAGCAAGAACTCACCATTTGACGGATTTACTCTTTATGGGCAGCCAAGCTACACAATAGTTGGTGGTGCAACGGTGATGAGAGAAAAAGTAGTACTATAAAAAGCGCTGCTATAAAAAGCACTGCTATAAAAGTACTACTAAAAAGAAGATAGTAAGTGCTTGAGGCATAGAATTTGCATGGAAGTAGCGCAGTTATATGACAAGAATAGCGCTATCAACAAGGAAGGAGTTTAACAATGTTTATTGACAGGCTTATAACTGAGATAAAAAGTAAAAATAACCCAACAGTAGTGGGACTTGATCCAAAGCTTGAGTATGTTCCAAGCTATATCTGCGAAAACGCTGTAAATCAATATGGCAACACACTAAAGGGTGCAGCTGAGGCTATTCTCGAAATGAATAAAAAGCTGATTGATGCAGTATATGACGTAGTACCTGCTGTAAAGCCTCAACTCGCATATTATGAAATGTACGGGGTAGAAGGTATCAGAGCCTTCGACGAGACCTGCAAATATGCTAAAAGTAAGGGCCTATTGGTAATAGCGGATGGAAAAAGAAATGATATAGGTACCACAGCAGAGGCATATTCAAAGGCATTCCTCGGAATGACAGATTTAACAACCGGCACTGATGGCCAAAAGGTACTAAAAGCAGCATTTGATGAGGATGCACTAACAGTAAGTCCATACCTTGGAATAGACGGGATAAAGCCGTTTGTGGACGATTGTAAGCAGTACAACAAAGGAATATTTGTACTTGTAAAGACCTCAAATAAGTCCTCTGGACAATTGCAGGACTTGGTCACTCAAGATGGAAGAACCATATATGAAATAATGGCCTCATATGTTGTTGAATGGGGCAGTGAGGTAGTAGGAAAATACGGCTACAGCAGTGTTGGTGCAGTAGTTGGTGCTACCTATCCGGAGCAAGCCAAGAAGCTACGCCAAATAATGAAGAAAGCATACATTCTAGTACCAGGTTATGGTGCTCAAGGCGGAACTGCCAAGGATTGCGCAAACTCCTTCAACGAGGACGGACTAGGCGCAATAGTAAACGCTTCAAGGAGCGTAATGTGCGCATATAGGTCGGACAGATGGAAGAATGATTTTAGCGAGAAACAGTTTGCAGAGGCTGCAAGAGCTGAGGTTATCAGAATGAGGGACGATCTGAACAAAGAGATAAGTGCAAAGTAGAATGCTACTTCTCCAATAAATCAGTAGTTGGACAGAAGCAAATTGAAAATCACCTACAGAAATAAACAGCTGTAGAGCAAAAAGCAGAATAAAGAGCGTAGAGCAAATAAACAGAAAAAAGAGCTTTAGAGCAAAAAGCAGAATAACGGGACAAGAGATTAACGAGGTGAAAGCATGAAGGCATTTTTGTTACTTGAAGATGGTACAGTATTTGAGGGGAACAGCTTCGGAATGGAAGGCAAGGTTATTGGAGAGGTTGTTTTCAATACTGGTATGACAGGATATCAAGAAGTATTGACAGACCCTTCCTATTGCGGACAGATTGTATGCATGACCTACCCGCTGATAGGGAATTATGGAGTAAACATTGATGATATAGAATCATCAAAACCTCAGGTGAAAGGCTTTATTGTAAGAGAGGTATGCAAGACCCCAAGCAATTGGAGATCCATTGAAGATTTGAATGACTACCTAAAGAGAAATAACATCATTGGTTTAGAGGGTATTGATACAAGAGCTCTCACAAGGATATTAAGAGACAATGGTACAATGAGAGGTACTATTATAACTGGTGAATTGGGAGATATCGAAGCTCAACGAGCAAAGCTGTCAGACTACGTAATAAAGAATCCTGTGCTTCAGGTAACAACTAAAGAAATTAAGCACTTTAAGGGAAATGGATATAAAATTGCGCTGCTTGATTATGGATTGAAGCAAAACATTGTTCGCTCCCTTACAAAGCGTGGCTGCGAAGTACATGTCTACCCTGCAACAGCTACAGCACAAGAGATCCTTTCCATTAATCCAGATGGAATAATGCTATCAAATGGACCGGGTGATCCTAAGGACTGTCAGCATCAGATTGATACAATAAGGCAGTTGGTTGGCAAAAAGCCAATGTTCGGGATTTGCCTTGGTCACCAGCTTACGGCACTAGCTCATAACGCTAATACAGAGAAGCTTAAATATGGGCATAGGGGCTGCAATCATCCAGTAAAGGATATTGAAAAGGACAAAACATATATTACATCTCAAAATCATGGATACACAATAATTGAAGATACATTAGATAGAGAAACCATGGTAGTAAGCCACAGAAATATGAATGACGGTACAATAGAGGGAATTCGATACAAGAATGCACCACTGTTTACAGTACAGTTCCATCCCGAGGCTTCACCAGGGCCTGGCGATACTGCATATCTGTTTGATGAATTCATTCAGATGATCGCGGCTTCAAAGCAGTGATTCTCAAAATAGATGATAATGCTTGGAAGCGGTAGAAGGCTTCAAAGCAGGGTTACTTATGCATGCCCTGCAAAAGTGCAGTGGCCACATTAATGAAAGGAAGAATAATAGTATGCCAAGACGTAATGATATACACAAGGTACTGGTTATCGGTTCGGGTCCAATTATAATAGGTCAGGCTGCAGAGTTCGACTATGCAGGAACTCAGGCATGCCGTGCGTTAAGAGAAGAAGGGATAGAGGTTGTACTGGTAAACAGCAATCCTGCAACAATAATGACAGATACAAACATCGCCGACAAGGTTTATATTGAACCTTTGAAGGCAGAGGTTGTAAAGAATATTATTAGAAAAGAAAAGCCTG
>JAEYTP010000053.1 GCA_023433945.1 Bacillota bacterium
CTTTTATTTTAAATAATGGTTGACACATTTTTGGCAGTTAATATATAATATACTGTGTGCTGTATTTAGCTTATTCCCTGTTAAATATGAAGAAGGTACTACGGCTTATTCTTGGCACAATTGTTACCATCGGAGGGAGGGAAGTGTGTGTCTGAAGTTAGAGTTAAAGAGAATGAGTCTTTGGATAGTGCTCTCAAAAGGTTTAAAAGATCCTGTGCAAAATCAGGAGTTTTAGCTGAAGTTAGGAAGAGAGAGCATTACGAAAAGCCTAGTGTAAAGAGAAAGAAGAAATCTGAAGCAGCTAGAAAAAGAAAATTTAAATAATAACGTGAAGAAGCGGTTAACAGGAGATTAATATTATGTCACTAAAAGAATCGCTCATTCAGGACTTAAAGGAAGCCATGAAAAATGGCGATGCTATTGCCAAGGAGGCTATTCAGATGGCCAGATCGGCAGTGCTTCAGGTTGAAAAAGACCAAAAGGTCACCCTTGACGATGATGGTATATTAGAGATTATTGCTAAGGAAGTTAAGAAAAGAATTGATACTATGCCTGACTTTGAGAAAAGCGGCAGGCAGGATCGAATAGATAATCTAAAAGCTGAAATAGAGGTATTAAAAAAATATCTACCAGAGCAGTTGACAGAGACTCAGATCGAGGACATAGTAAAGGATGCTATTGCTTCAACTGGTGCAACATCTGCAAAGGAAATCGGAAAGGTAATGCAGGCTGTAATGCCTAAAACCAAAGGCAGAGCCGATGGCAAAATCATTAACCAAATAGTCAAAAAATTATTAGTATAGAAAAGAACTCGGTTTAATAACCGAGTTCTTTCTATGTTTACTCATATTATTAGGTGTTCTGAATATCTTAGAGTGTAGCTTTAGCTTTGTATTATATGATAAGCATTTTAGTAGTTTGCTGCACTCGTAGCGTATTTAATTTGCGTGCTGCTTTTTATTCACATTTTATTTACATTTACTCCCTTCATATTTTGAGCATTCCAGATTCTAATCTCTTGTCTATTTGCAAGATAGGGGATATAATTTATTTGAGTTATGAAATAAGTTGCTTGAATGACAAAATAGAGAGGATTATAATGCCACTTGAAATAGAGAGAAAATTTCTGGTCAATAGTTCAGAGTATAGAAACAATGCTTCTTGTTTTATCATAAGGCAGGGATATTTATGTACTGACCCTGATAGAACTACCAGAGTAAGAGTTTATAATGGAAAGGGCTACTTGACTATAAAAGGTAAAACCAGAGATATTGCAAGGGAGGAATACGAATACGACATTCCCTTTGCAGATGCCGAAAGAATATTGGACAACCTTTGTATAAAGCCTTTGATTGAGAAAAGACGTTATATTGTTTATGATAAAGACCAGAAATGGGAAATTGATGAATTCTTTGGAGTTAATGAAGGACTTATAATCGCTGAGATTGAGCTCAAGAGCACCTCACAGAAATTTGACAAGCCAGAGTGGCTAGGAATAGAAGTGAGTGATGACGTCAGGTACTATAATTCAAACCTCTCTGTTAATCCATACTCACAGTGGAAATAATTGCTTTTGGGAGATTATTATGGAGTGTAGAATTGGCTGCGGAGCATGTTGTATTATTCCATCAATATCATCAAGCATTCCTGAAATGCCAAATGGCAAGGAGGCTTTTACACGTTGTATTCAGTTAGACGAGAATAACAAATGCAAGCTTTTTGGGAGTGAAATGCGTCCAAAAGTATGTTCAAGCCTTAAACCCTGTTTGGAGATGTGTGGAACATGTGCAAGTGATGCAATAGAATACCTTACCATGCTTGAAAATCTTACTAGATAGTTTAAATAAATAATTTACCACTTATATTACTATTTTTTTGGAGGAATTAACGATGGGGAAAATACTTTTGTTTGTTTATAATGATATGGCGGACTTTGAATTTACCTATGCTACTCATTTACTAGGACATGAATTAGGAAAGCAGATTGTTGTTGCAGCCTATGACAAGTCACCAATTGTTAGTAAAGGTGGTGTTACATACCTGCCTAATACTACAATTGCAGAGGTTGATGCTAATGAGTTTGAAGGGTTTATTATACCAGGTGGCTGGAATCCAGTTGTTAAGCAAGAGATGCTTGACCTAATCAACCAATTCTACCAGCAGGATAAACTGTTGGCCGCAATTTGTGCTGGCCCAAGGTATTTTGCAAAAGCGAGAATACTTGATAAGGTTAAGTATACTACTTCTATTGTCGAATGGAATGAAATGAGACGTGCAGCCTTTAAAGAAGAAGATCCGTTTCCTAGGCAGAACTTTGTAAATGAAAGAGTTGTTAGGGATAGGAATGTTATTACTTCTAAAGGAATATCATTTGTGGATTTTGGCATTGAGGTGGCTAATTATTTCGGAATGTTTAATACTGACGGTGAAAAATTAGAGCTATACAAAACCATTTTAGATAAATAGCAAAATGTATCATATATAGAATAGGTCTGACTCATACAGCAAAGGCTTTTAATAATTTTGAGGGGTTATTCATGCAAATAGAAAACAAAAACAAGGTAAGAAATTTCTTAGAATATCTACCAGAGGGTATAAAGTTTCATAAACTGAAAAGCGATGGGCTTGCTAAGTTTATTTTCTTGGTAGTGCTTATTATACAAATTGCTGCAAACTTTCTCCAGTACAAGGTGCTGGATGTTGCATCAAGTCAAGACATTTATTCTGCTTTTAGTTCATTAGTATCATCTGGAGAAGCTATAAATGTACAATCTGTTGAAAATGCGCTGTATACGCTACTTAGTACTGCAGGTGTATCATTAATTATATTGTTAGTGTCCAACCTTTTTTACTCTGTATATATGTTTTCATTTATTGCAGAAAAAACAGGAAGGGACTGTTCATTCAAGGCAAGCTTCAAAAGGGTATTCAAGTATTTATTTAGGCTAATACTGCTCAATATATGCTTTGGAATAACCGTTGGCGTGGGCCTTTCATTCTTTATAGTTCCAGGAATTTTACTCTATATAATGTTTATTTTTTCTTTCTGCTATGTAGTGGATCTCCGGTCGTTAGTTTTTGATTCCATGAATAACAGCTATGAGTTGACAGCAGGGAAAAAGAAGAGTATTTTTTCAGTGCTAGTTGGCTATTTTGCACTAATTAAGCTTCCACAGATACTATTCCTTGGTGGGGGATCATTTGGAGCAGCTTGTATAGCATCCTTTTTTTCTATTATTGGCAGTTTAATATTACAAAGATTCATTGTGCTTATATACTTAGATATTGAATACGGAGCAAGCAAACAGAAATAATTCTTTTATTGCTCAGAGGAATGGTTAATATGAAACACAACAGGATACGTATGCCCCGATTTATTGCAAACAAAGCCTCCGATGAAAACTTCGAATTAAGTAGAAGAAGGTTTATTATTGAAGGCTGCCTATCCAATAGTATATTTGTACTTACAAGTGGAGCTTTTTTTGCTGGATATGCGGAATATTTAGGAGCAAATAGTCAGTTTAACGGCATGATTGCAGCGCTTCCAAGTTTAGCGGCAGCTGTTCAATTGTTGTCTCCCGTTGTTTTTGAAAAATTAACAAGTAGAAAAAAGCTGATTAGCTTATTATGCCTATTATACAGATCAACATTAGCTTGTATGATATTTATTCCACTGATTACACAGAATACTCAAGTAAGGCTGTTACTATTGGGTAGTATGTACTTTTTGGCGTACTTATTATCAGGCTTTTTAAATCCCGGTGGTTCAAGTTGGATTATAAGTCTAGTTCCTGAACGAATTAGGGGCAGGTATTTCGGATTAAGAGATACCTGTATACTTGCAACAGCAGCAGTAATGTCGCTATTGATGGGGAGAATACTCGATGTATTTGAATACGATGGTAACAAATATGGGGGGTTCTTTGTAGTATACATGGTTATAGCTGTATTGGTAGTAGGTAACTTTTTAACCCTTCGTAGAATAAGAGAGCCTGCCATTACGCCTTCAAAAGTAAGTATTAACCTTAAAGACGTATTTAAGCTTCCTCTTTTGGATAAAAAATTCCGAAAAATTGTACTGTTGTTTGTAACATGGAATCTCTGTGTACAAGTTGGTCTTCCGTTCTTTTCTGTTTACCTTGTCACGGGATTAAAGCTTTCATATACATACATAACGGCAATTAGCATTGTCGTCTCTGTTATGAGTGCAGTTTCAGCAAAGATATGGGGCAGAATAGCAGAGAGATTCAGCTGGCAGTCTACAACAGCACTTTCAATAGGAATGCTAGGATTTTGCCATATTATGTGGATGATGGTTGATAAGAATTCGTATATTTTCTTGTTACCCTTCGCACAAGTACTTGGTGGTATAAGCTGGGCAGGTATTAATATGTCATTGTTTAACATACAATTCTTATATGCACCACAAGAGGGAAGAACTGTTTTTATTGGATTTAATGCAGCTGTCTCTGGTATAGTAGGATTTATCAGTGCAATGGTGGGAGCGACTTTAGTTGGAAAGTTAGAAAATATTAATATAAGCCTTGGGTTTGTAAATATCGGAAATATGCAATTTATTTTTGGTTTATCTGGGTTATTGCTTATAGTGTGCAGTATATGCTTCAGATTTTTATTTGCCAGAATAAACAAGGTCTGATACATACAAAATTAGCCATAACAATTTAATAAACTAAGCGTGTTAACATTGACTTTATTTAGTTTTGCAATTAAAATAAATATGTTGTTAATATTTTTATTAATTTATTTAAACATGTTGTTATAATAATTTTGTATTAGTGTTAACAATGCTATCAATAAAATATGGGCGATTAGCTCAGCTGGTTAGAGTACCACGTTGACATCGTGGGGGTCGATGGTTCGAGCCCATTATCGCCCACCAAAGAAAACTGCCACCAGGCAGTTTTTTTGTTGTCTTGACCAAAGGAAAAACTCGATAACAATACAGTTGGTAATTACTATAGCTATATCATTAACAGAGCTATATGCTTATTTTTACTATACTATTAGCAGAACTATATAATTATTGTAACTATATTATTAACGAAACCATATAATTATTGAGAATATATCAGCATATACTCAAATGATGACACATATTTTACTTCTTGGAAGGGCTGATACAAAGTGTTTATTAATATAGTTATTTTGGTACTCAGCCTTGGCATTATACTGCTGGGGTGTGAGTTGTTTACAAATGGTATTGAATGGCTGGGCAAGAAGCTTAAGCTGGGGGATGGTGTTGTGGGCAGTATCTTCTCCGCAGTGGGTACATGCTTACCTGAAACACTAATTCCCATAATAGCTCTCTTGTTTTCGAGCAAGACAGCTGACACAAAGGATATTGGAATAGGAGCTATAGTTGGTGCTCCTTTTATGCTTTCTACGCTTGCTTTCTTTATTACAGGAATTAGTGTAATAATCTTTGCAAAGAGAAGAAGAACAGCATTAAAAATTAATATAAATGCTAAAATTTTAAGCAGGGATATTTCTTTTTTTATCGTGGCCTACTTAACGGCAATTTTTACTTCTTTTTTACCGAGTAATTCATTAAAACTAGTTATGGCGATTCTCTTGTTTGTTTTTTATGTTTTCTATGTAATGAAGACTGTAAACTCTGATACTACAAGCACAGAGATAGTAGAGGACCTCATTCTGGCAAAAATTTTTAAAGCGGAGCCCAAGATAATAATTATAGCTTTTCAGGTACTAGCAGCTTTAGCTGTTATCATTATAGGGGCAGAATTCTTTGTAGGGAATATGGAAGTGGTAGCAAAGGGATTAGGAGTGTCGACCTTAGCATTGTCAATAATAATTACCCCTATAGCAACAGAACTTCCTGAAAAATTTAATAGTATAATATGGATAAGCAAAAATAAAGATACTCTTGCATTGGGAAATGTAACGGGTGCAATGGTTTTTCAAAGCTGCATACCTGTAGCCATTGGTATTATGGCAACTGACTGGATACTTGATACAATTACCTTATTCAGTGCTATTATGGCACTGGGCTCAGCTGCAGTTGTATTTTTATGGTTGAAAATAAATAAAAGCATAAGTTGGATACCTTTGGTTATAGGAGGTATTTTTTACATAACCTTTATTTCATTTCTAATATTGAGGGGATTTAAATGAGAAGGTGATACTTAACAAGACCCATACTTTTTAGAAAATATTTTCAAGTGTAAAGCTCTCTTTTTCTGGTATATGTTGTATTAGCTCCTTTAAGGATTCTAATTCAGCTGAAGCAGAAGGGTATTCTTTTGCCTCAATATATTTTTTGCTTTTAGTGTATGAACCCTGAATGTTATCAATCTCAATATGATCAATTAAAGTAGCCCAATAGCCCTTTGTCTTGCTCCATTTCTGCTCAAAGGAATCCAAATGCTTTTGTGCACCCTCCCAGTTTATTGAGCTTAGTGAGGTTGAGGCTGCATCAATATCAGCTTCTAGCTTCATTGCAGAACAATTCAAATAGTATAAAGATAAAATACCTGAAACAATTATTATTATAAATAGAACTACAATCATGATAAGTGCTCTTTTTACATATTTCATGGCTAACCTATCCTTTATGCTTTTTTCTTTACTTGATAGAAGAACGTACCATCTGAACTCACATTTGCGAAGAAAATGTCTTTTGCATTTTTAATATTATGCTTTTTTAGCTGGCTGTTGAGCCAATCCATATTGTACTTTCCTTTGATATTATGAGTTATTATAGTTCCATCTATTATGATATCAAGAGCTGGTGAGTCTTCCTTTACCTTGAGCTTCATGTCCTCTGTTGTTACCCCTCTTTTTGCTGCCTTAGGGATAATACTTAATTGACCATTTGTTTCTAATATGGCATATTCTACATCAGCAATATTATAAATATCTTTATTTCTTAGCTGTTCCAGCATATCTGTCAAACTATAAAGTTCCTTTCTGAAAATATCCTCGTTGAGCTTTCCCTTTGTGATTAACATACTGGGGGTTCCACAAATAATATTCCTTGCTTTATAGCTTTTAAGAGCTATAAAAGATATTGTTATTTGCGCTGCCAATATGGTTAAAATAGGTATAATTCCATTTACAAGCGGGATACCGGTGTTTTGCATAGGCACTGAGGCCAACTCGGAAATCATTATTGCAACAGCAAGTTCAAAGGGTTGTAACTGGCCTATTTGCCTTTTTCCCATTACTCTCATTGCTATTATAACCACTAAGTACAATACCAGAGTTCTTACAAATACTATGAGCATAATGCTCACCTCCACATTAGGGAATAATTGATAATATTTTTATATTATTATGTTAAAAAAATACACACATTTTTAAAAAAGATGTTATAATAAAGGAGTATTCTTTACTAAAAGGGCATTGTTTATGGTGTTTGAAGCCATACTAATGATGCTCATTATTTTTTTAAGAGGGAATGATTCCATGCAAGTTATTATTATAGGGTGTGGGAAAGTAGGAGCTAAATTTGCAAAGGTACTGTATGAAGAGGGACACGAGGTAGTTATTGTTTCTAGTGATCCAAAGTCGTTTAAAAATCTGTCTAACGATTATGATGGATTAACTATTACTGGGGTTCCAATTGATCAGGACGTTCTAAAAATGGCAGGCATAGAAAATGCGGATGTTCTAGTCGCAGTTACAGAAGATGATAATGTTAACATTATGGTTTGTCAGGTGGCAAAGGAGATATTTAAGGTTCCAAAGGTAATAGCCAGGATTTATAACCCATCACGCGAACAGGTATTTCATCAATTTGGGTTGGATACTTTCTGTCCAACAGATATTACAGTTAATGTAATACGTGCATTAGTTGCTTCGGATGAAGATATTACCACTCATACAATTGACAATACTTCGATAATATTTAAGAAAATTAAGGTACCTGTAGGTAATATAAATAAGAGAATTGACCACCTGAAAATTAAAGAAGGAATGGTTTTTGGTGTGATTCGTAAAGGACATCTAATTTTTGCAAATGCAGTTGATAAACTAATGAAGGATGACATGATCGTAATTGCCGATAATACGCACCAAGTATAGCAGATAAAGAGTATTGTAGAAAGGACAACATAAATGATATGAATATAGTAATAGCAGGAGGCGGGAAAATAGGATATTACCTAGTTAAGACCCTGCAGCCATATAAACATCGTATTACCGTTATAGAGCCTCAAAAGGAATTATGTGAAAAAATAGCAAACCAGTTGAATGTATGCGTAATCAATGGGGATGCTACTACTCTTGAGCATCTTGAGGAAGCAAAATGCGATATTGCCGATATTTTTATTGCTGTTACTGGTAGAGATGAGGAGAATCTGATAGCTTGCCAGCTTGCAAAGAGAAATTTTGAAATAAAAAGAACGATTGCAAGAGTTAATAATCCTAAAAATATTACAGTTTTTGAAAAGTTGGGTGTAGATCTGGTTGTAAGCAGTACTTCCATAATAGCTGATTTGATCGAACAGGAAGTTGATTATTCAGGTATGAAAACTTTGATGAAGCTAAAAAACGGTAATATTGTATTGAGTGAAATCCTTATTACAGGCACTTCAAGGGTCAAAAACAAGTGCCTTAAGGACTTGAAGATACCCAGGGATAGTATCCTAATATCAGTAATACGTCAAGAAGATACTGTTATTATACCAAATGGTTTTACAGAGCTAAAAGAAGGGGATCATATTATTGTTGCATCATCTCAGCAGGATCAGCAGGTTATTAAGGAATTTTTTATTGGATAGTTGCATTGTGCTATTTTATTGTGTTACAATGATACAAAATTCATATTGTTAAAAGCAATGAATACTCAAATTAGCTTTTATTGGTGACATTCAGAGAACGGCCTATATGGTGAGATGGCCGGCGTACAATGAAGGTGAATTACAATGTTGGAGCTTTTATGTAAGTGCGCGATAAGCACATTGAGGCAAATATTATATGTTTGCGAATTAAGGTGGTACCACGAGTTCTTCGTCCTTATCTATGATTTGGATAAAGAGCTTTTTTATTTTGTAAGAAATGAATTAAAGAAATGGAGAGATTAGAATGAGCGTTTTTGAAGTGCTAAAAGAAAGAGGATACCTTGCACAGGTAACACATGAAGAAGAAGTAAAGAATTTATTGGAAAATAAGAATGTTACTTTCTATATAGGCTTTGACCCAACTGCAGACAGCTTACATGTTGGACATTTTATTCAGCTGATGGTTATGTCCCATATGCAGCAGGCAGGTCACAGACCTATAGTTCTGTTGGGTGGCGGAACCGCAATGGTTGGGGACCCAAGCGGCAAAAATGACATGAGGAAGATGATGACAACAGAAATCATTAGCCATAATGTTGCACAGTTTAGAAAGCAGATTTCTAAATTCATAGATTTTTCTGATGACAAAGCCATAATGGTTGACAATGGAGAATGGTTAAGAGAATTAAACTATATAGAGTTTTTGAGAAATGTAGGCGTGCATTTTTCTGTAAACAGAATGCTTTCAGCTGAGTGCTTTAAGTCAAGAATGGAAAATGGATTGACCTTCCTCGAATTTAATTACATGTTAATGCAGGGCTATGACTTCCTTGTTCTCAACAGGAAATATGATTGTCAAATGCAATTAGGCGGCGATGATCAATGGTCAAATATTCTTGCAGGCATGGAGCTTATCAGAAAATCAGATGGCAAAAGTGCGTATGGTATGACATTTACCCTGCTGACAACCAGTGAAGGCAAAAAGATGGGTAAAACTGAGAGTGGTGCTCTTTGGCTGGACGCCGAGAAAACTACTCCTTACGAGTTCTACCAGTACTGGAGAAATATTGCTGATGCCGATGTTGAAAAGTGCCTTGCGCTTCTAACATTTTTACCTATGGAGGAAGTTAGAAGGCTTGGAGCTCTCAAGGATTCAGCTATAAATGAAGCTAAGAAAGTTTTAGCCTTCGAGGTTACAAAGATTGTTCATGGCGAAGAAGCAGCCATTAATGCTAAGGATGCTGCTGAAGCAATATTTGGAGGCAAGGGAAACTCAGATAATATACCATTTATTGAGGTAGAAATGAGCAAGCTTTCAGAGGGCATTAAGATTTTAGACCTGCTAGTGATTGCAGAACTCACACCATCAAAGAGTGAAGCTAGGCGTGCAGTACAACAAGGTGGAGTATCAGTTAATGAAGTAAAGGTTGCAAACATAGATCACACCGTTACTCAAAACGACTTAGTTGATGGAGAATTGATGCTACAAAAAGGTAAAAAGAGCTTTATAAAGATTAAGGCAATATAATATAGTTTTAGAACTAAAAGGGTTGTAACAAATAAGTTTATATTTGTTACAACCCATATTTATTATTAGTGTATTTAACAATGTACGCATGTGTGCAATAAGATAGGTTGCTGTACCATTCAACTATAAATAATCATACATTAGCATATTTACAATAACTTACCCATCAGACATAGGATGCATTGACTAATTACCCAACTATAATTTTAGCTTCAGGGTATACAATATCGGATGAACGATGAGTAGCCTTGATGGTCAGTGCCACAGCAAACGAAAGAGGTCCCACTCTGCCCAAAAACATTGCAATAAGGATTAAAATTTTACTGCCTGTTGACAACATTGGAGTAAGGTCTAGTGATAAGCCAGCTGTACCAAAGGCTGATGTCGCCTCATACAAAACATCGATAAATTTAAAATCAGGCTCAATGGCAAGTATTATTGTAGCAATAGTGCCTATTATTATAGCACTAAGTCCCGTAATGGCTAGAGCTTTATTGATTATATTTTGATGAACCTTCTTTTTAAACAAGACCACCTCTTGAGAACCTCGCACCTGTGCAATTATCGCAAAAAATAATACTCCTATGGTGGTAACTTTTATTCCACCGCCGGTAGACCCTGGTGCCGCTCCAATAAACATAAGAAAAATGGTAAACACCTTGGTTATTTCATGCATTTCACTTACGGGTAAAGAATAAAAACCAGCTGTTCTAGTTGCAGCGGAATGGAATATAGAGGCATTTATCTTTTCTGGTAAAGAAAGTATTGCTAGTGTTTTTGGGTTGCTAAATTCATTTGCAAAAGTAAACAAGGCACCTATAATAAGCAGGGTTGCAGAAATGACTAAGACCAGCTTTGTATGGAATAAAAGTCGCTTGTTTTTTCTATATTCGTATATATCTCTCCATACTGTAAACCCTAGACCTCCAATAACCAGTAAAGAACTAATTGTATATAATACAAGGGGATTATCATTCATTGTAGTCATACTTACGAAATTACCGTTTTCAACTGAGCTCATTATGTCAAAGCCCGAATTGGAAAACGCTGATATGGAATGAAATATCCCTAAATAAAACCCAATACTTCCATACATAGGTACAAAATTTATTGATAATAGTATGGCCCCTATTAACTCAATAATTAGAGTTGCAGATACTATTTTTTTAATAAGCTTTAAAGCCTCGTCAAACCTGAAGAGATTTATTGATTCCTGTGCAAGAATCATTCCTTTGAGTCCCACTCTTTTTCCTAACAAGATAGAAAAGTAAGTTGCTAGTGTTACAATGCCCAATGCCCCAACTTGAATGAGTACTAAAATTATAAGCTGACCAAATAGTGACCAGTATTTAAAGGTATCATAAATAACCAGACCCGTTATACAGGACGCAGAGGTTGCTGTAAAAAGTGCATCCACATAAGGTGTCCAATTTCCGCTTCTTGAACTTATGGGAAGCGTAAGCAACAGTGATCCAACCAAAATGAGTGCTAGAAAGCTCAAAACTATTAATTTAGCTGGTGCAATGCTCAAAAGGTTAATTTTCTTTTTAGTATTAACTGACATATTTTATCACCTTAGTAATAATAACTGTAAGTATAGATTTCCTACTTAACATAATATTATAATAACAACCATCTAGAATATAATTCCTTATAATGGGCCAAACCTTTCAAGTTGTGAAATACCAGAAAAAAGGTATCTGCCTCAGAATAAATCTATTATATCTTTAAATAAGCTATTTTACTAGTATTTTAGGACGGTCATTTTCACCCTCAGGTTATTGGGTATTTATTGAAATAAATGGAATTATATGCTAGAGTGTTATTGGAAATAAAGAGCAAAAATTAGTATATGATATACTTTTGAGTAATATTTATTTAAATAATATTAGCTTGAGAATAGTTCATACTCTATAGGAGGTCATCTATTTGAGAAATCATTTTAAGCTTTTATCGTTGATTTTGATTGTTTCAATCCTTCTTTCTACTAGTAGTGCCCTTGCCGAAATAAAGCCTATGAAAACATCAGCGACAACTCCCACATACAGTGACGTTGAATTGGCTAGGGCAGTGTCACTTGGAATAGGTAGCTATTCTTACTCCAAAAATACACCTATTACATATAAGCAGTTTTTCCAAATGCTAGATGCATCTGTTAAACTATCTAAATACAGTGCACTTGCACAATGGAAGAAGCAATTACCCAAGGCAAGAGCATCAACTAAAACAATGCGCCGTGAAGAGGGGATGATTGCTGTCTATTATGCCGCCAGCACACTTGGGGCTGATTATTGTAATACTAATACCGATTGGGGCATTATAAATGATTTAATTGGGGATGGTGCATGGAGTAAATTTTCTTTTAATTATCCGTTGTTTCCCGACTGGAACAAACAAGCCAAACTTGGTGCCGACACGTGGGGCAATCACGTGGTAGCTGCTTATATCTACTCAATGGGGAGAATGTCATTGTATAGTGAAAAGACGATATTTGACTATGATGCTGTAAAGGTTTCAATGAATCCCGATAAGGTATTTACTTATGAGGACGGGCTGCGTGCAGCATTGAGACTATATGATTCGAAGCCACAGGAATCTCAAATTGCAAAAAATACAGCAGAGGCTGCTATTCTGAAGAAAGCTGATGAGCGGCGCAAAGCTATTTTAAATAGTAAAACCAATATAACTATTAAAGGCATCTCCTATTATGTATCCAACTCAGGAAATGACAATAACGATGGACGCTCCCCTGCTACAGCCTGGGCTACGTTGGAGAAGGTAAACAATGCTGATTTAAAAGCCGGAGATGGCGTTTTATTTCAACGTGGGGGACTTTGGAGGGGACTTATAAAATGTAAGGATAACGTAACCTATTCCGCTTATGGGGAAGGCAATAAGCCAAAAATTTTCGGCTCCCCTGAAAATGGTGCCAACCCTGATAAATGGAAATTATTAGAGGGCACTAAAAATATTTGGGTGTTTTATAAGGATATGTATGATACCAGCGGAATTGTATTTGATGATGGAAAAAGCTGGGCGGCAAGAACGGAAGCATATTGGGATGGCAGTAAATATGTTGATATGGTAACCAGAAAGGCTATTGATATAAAGAAGCTTGAAAATCTAACCCTGTTTAGTGCTGTTGACTATACCGGGTATTCCTCTGAGGAAGCCAGATTCGAATTGGTAAAGCAGGGTAAGTTATATCTGCGCTGCGATGCAGGAAACCCCGGTAAATTATATAGCTCTATCGAATTTCTCTGCCTCAAAGACAACGGCGGCAGTGAATTCATGATTCAAGGCGCTGATGGAAATACTATAGATAATCTTTGCGTAATGTATAGTAACGGAACAGGAATACAAATATGCAGCAATTCAACTGTTCAAAATTGTGAAGTAGGCTGGCTGGGTGGTGGGGTAATGAATTTCGCATCATTTGGTCAGCAGGGTATACTGCGTGTGGGTGATGGGATTACACTAGGACGTGGTGAGGGAAGAACGGGCATCAACAACTCTGCTATAAATAATTATATCCACCATCAATATGACCAGGCAATAGCTATTGAAATTGGACCCGGCCGGGATGAAAATCTGAGACTCGTGGAAAATGCCACCGTTAAGGGCAATCTGGTAGAAAGGAGCTCGGGTGGTATTTTAGTCGCAGATTGGGACGCAGCACATTCTGATACCTATGACAAGCCACTTTTTAACAACATACTTATCGAGGATAACTACTTATTGTATATGGGCTTTGGATGGTCTCACCTTGTTCTGGACAATAATTGGGGTTATGCCAGTGAGCCCAATAATGGTAATTGCGTAATTATGTTTGGTTTTCCAGCCAAATCAGGTACAAATATAACGGTAAAAAACAATGTACTCTACAAATCAAGGTATGCACTGGTAGGCGGAAAACCAATCGTATTAGACAAAACAGTAATACCCCAACAATACCAGGCTAAGTTTTCAGGTAATACCTATGTTCAAAATATAGGCGGATTTTTGGCAGAATGGGGTTTGACAAAGAGTGGCAATGACACAAAGAAATACCTTTTTGGTATCAATGCTGAAAAAACTGTTAAGGACGTGCTGGGAGACAAAACGGGTGTGGTTTTAAAATAGGGAAGAAGATGCGTGGTAACACTTTTTTACTAAAAGCATAGAATATTAATACAGAGAAATAACTTACGCTTCATAAATTCTTCATTTTTCAAATAAATAAGGAGGGCTTGTAGTGAATATGCCAACTATGAAAGTGTTCCAACGTCACGGAGGTGCAGTAAATTATGGACAAATTTGTTGTCACGGGGGGTAGAAAACTTAAAGGCGATATTGAAATAGATGGTGCAAAGAATTCTGTATTGCCAATTCTAGCTGCAACAATCATTAATGGTGGGGAAAACATTATAAAAAATTGTCCAATGTTTAAGGATGTCGAGATTCTTCTGAATATATTAAGGAACCTCGGGTGTAAAGTAAAAGTAGAGAATAATGTTGTAGTGGTAGATTCATCAACAATAACTTCCACACTGGTTCCGGAGGATCTAGCTACAGAAATGAGATCGTCAATAATACTGATGGGTCCAATACTTGCGAGGGTTGGAAAAGTGACTATAAGCTATCCGGGTGGGTGGCTTAGAATATTGTCTCTTAAAAATTGTACTTAATTTACAAGATTAGAATCACAATTATCCTTATGCTAAAAATTAAAAAAATCTTATGCACCATCCTAAAAATTCAAGCACATAAGATTTTACTAAGGAATCAATGGAATATATTACAAAGTATTAGTTAGGCTTAAGTTCCAAGAGCATTTTCCTGTAGCTTAAGGCTTTTCTAATCTTATTCACAAGTATAAGCTCGTTCACGTTGTTAAGTGGTTTTTGAATAAAGTCATAAATATCATATCTAAGTACTTTCTCTATCTCTGTCATTTCTAGCCCGGAAGCAACAATTACAGGAATTTCTTTGCTAAAGGCAGTTTTTGAAAACTCCTCTAAAAAACCGAACCCATCTAGTACTGGCATTACAATGTCTAAAATAATTAAATCAACGTTTCGACTTTCAATTAGGTCAAGGGCTTCTCTGCCATTCAATGCTGAAATAATATTAACCCTTTCATTGTAAAGATAGTTCCTGAGAATTGCATTGTCAAGTACATTGTCATCAGTGACTAAAATAGTACTTATCATAGTAAAATATCAGATCCTTTCGCCATTGAATTTACTGACTATTTTATTCTATTTTTTTTGATAAAAACCTCTAAAAAAGTATATAAAAATCTTCATATTTATTTATTAAATAATGTGTCTTATTTACAAAAATAATTTTTACAGTAAATCTGTGGTATAATTATATCCATAATAATAGGTTAACTAAAATAATCTAATGGGTGAAGTTACATAATAAGTGAATACTAAAGGTAGGAAAGTAAAAATGCATTCAACAAATGAGGATATTTTGCTAAACAAGGCAAGAGATGGTGATATAGCAGCCTTTGAGCATCTAATGAGTACTCATTACAAAAAAGTTTATAATATTTGCTATAGGATGGTTAATAATGCTGAGGATGCTAGTGAATTAGCACAGGAGACATTCTTAAAGGTTTATAGGCATATTTCTGACTTTAAAGGAAACAGCTCTATCTCTACATGGCTTTACAGGATAGCATCAAATGTTTGCCTAGATTTTTTGCGTAAAAACAAGAAACACCAGACCATATCATTAGAGAAAGAGACTTTCGAAGATTTGCAAATAAAAGATATGATATCAACTGTAGATGAAGGACCTGAAAAAATTGCTGAGTCCAATGAAAAGAAGGCTGCAATAAAGGAAGCCTTATCAAAAATGAATGAGCTTAACAGAAATGCTGTTATTCTCAGAGATTTTATGAATCTGAGTTATGAAGAAATGTCAAATGCCCTCAACCTTCCAATTGGTACTGTTAAATCAAGAATAAGCAGAGCTAGAAGTGAGTTGAGAGATTTGCTTACGTCTGGCAAGGAACATTTATTCTCAGATTACGTCAAAAAAGATAGAAGGGAGGGATAGCTATGTTTTCATGTAATGAAATAGATTTCTATGCATCAATGTATATAGATAATATGTTATCTGAACTAGAAGTTAAGCAATTCGAGCAACACCTGTTATCTTGTGAGAAGTGTAAGGCTAGATACAACGAATTAAAAAATATTATTGAAACCTGTGATGAAATAGACGAAATACCGCTACCACAAAATTTTGAACAAATGCTTCATAACAAGCTGTTAGCTATTCAGCCACAAAAGAAAAGTGGGATACTCGCTTTTATGCTACAATATAAAAGAATGCTTGCAACGGTAGGCACTGCTGCGGTAGTTTTGGTAACACTGCTTGCTTACAACTTGATACCGCATTATTCTGCTAGTAGGAATGATAGCAGTGCTGCCCAAAACGTTGAAGCTGCTGCTGATAGCACAGCCGCTGTCGGCCAGTATTCTGGTAGCGCAATTGAAGACCCAGAGGCCGACTCAAAAGAAACTGGTGAAGCAATAAATGATATAGCTGCTTCGGAACCTAGCATTAATGCTATCTCGAGTACGGCTAAGTTAGATGGTTTAGAGTTTAAGGTTAATGCCAAACAAAATGAAGCAGCTAAAAGCAGTGCAAATTTTAAAAATCCCAAAAACAAAAGTGAGGCTACAGATAGCAAGTCAGAGGAGCAGACTTTAGGCGCTTTTGGGACCTCCTTACCTACAGATGACCCAAGCAATAGTACATTAACAATTATGGGTTCAGAAGAAATAAAAATACCTTTATTTGAGTATAATGTGGCAAGTACAGAAGGGTTTCCCGAAAAAGTCCTTATTGACAGTGCTATAATTAAATTGGGTGGAGTGCAACAGCTTACTGAAGCCTCTATTCAAGTATTAGAGTATAGGCTGCCAATAGATGCGTATACTAATGATTTTAAAGAAAAAATAGAAGCGGATTCTGGGGTTGGAATTACTCTTAACACCACTAACAGCGCTATCGATTTAACCGAGCAGTACAAGGATTTGACACAACAGAAGAGTGATATAGAGAGCCAAATAGCTGCAAAACCAAACGAAATTGAGCTTGATAGCTTAAATAAAAAGTTGGAAACAGTCAATGGAAAACTCAAGGACATTGAAGTTATGAAGCTCAACGTTATTATCAGGTTTAGTTTTATACTAAAATAATATTGCTTTAATAGGCGAAAGGACATCGAGATAATGAGCAGTGAAAAGATTTTAGTTGTTGATGGAAACAGTATTTTAAATAGAGCATTTTATGGACTAAGCAAAACAGCCATGCTTACTACAGCTGACGGACTATATACAAATGCTGTTTTTGGCTTTCTAAATATATTACAAAAATTCCTCAATGAAGAAAAGCCCAAATATGTTTGTGTTGCGTTTGACCTAAAGGCACCTACCTTTAGACATATTGAGTATGAACAGTATAAGGCTCACAGAAAAGGAATGCCGGATGAGCTCAGAGTACAGGTGCCACTGGTAAAGGAATTATTGGACGCCTTATCCATTGCTAGGGTTGAGATAGAAGGATTTGAGGCAGATGACATATTAGGAACAATATCTCTAAATGCCCAAAAGCAGGGGATTGAAGCAGTTTTACTTACCGGTGATAGAGATTCATTGCAGTTGGCTTCAGATACTACAAGAATCAAGCTTCCTGTGACAAGAGGCAGCCAAACAGAGACTGAGGAATATGATGTTGCAAAGATACTGGAAAAATACGGAGTAAGCCCGAATCAGCTTATTGATGTGAAAGGCTTAATGGGGGACACTTCTGATAATATTCCAGGGGTACCAGGTATAGGCGAAAAAACTGCATTGTCTCTAATACAAAAGTTCGGCAGCATTGAAGCACTTTACGAGAATATTGACCAAGTAGATAAAAAGGGCGTCAGAGAAAAGCTTATAGCAAATAAAGGGTTAGCAGAGACCAGTAAAAGGTTGGCAACTATTCATAGAGAAATAGAGAATCTACACAATTTTGATGTATTTCTTTCAAAAGAGTATGACAAACAAAAGCTTTATGCATTTTTCAAAAAGTTAGAGTTTAAATCACTTATTGAAAAGTATGGATTAAGCGATGTTCCAGTAGCGCAAACGGCAGAAAGCTTAAAAACCGAGCATATTAATATTACTGATATATCAGAGCTAGAGTCCTATACCAGTGCTATAAAAGAAAGCTCTAAGATGGCGGTATATTATAATATCACAGCTAACGGATTAATGGATACTCTATGTATTTATGCATGCTCTGATGCTTATGCCCCAGCAATTATCAATTTCTCTGATAAGCTTAGTTGGGAGCAAGCAATTGTTGGTATAAGAGATGTGTTTGAAGATAGCACTGTTAAAATATATGGTCATGACTTAAAGAAACTCATTAAATTTTTAAAGATAAATGGAATTAATCCCCAAGGTATAGAGTTTGATACCATGATAGGCGGATACTTAATGGACCCTACAAGGAGCACTTATACTTTAGCGCAATTAGCTGAAGAATATGCAAAAATGGAGATAGTGCCACTTGAACTGCTTTTTGACAAACATGGCGCAAGGCTTCCGAATGAGCAGCAAAACAATGCTGACAATATTCTAGCTGCAGGGGTTACTGCCATTTACAAACTGTCTTTGCGATTAGGCGAGATTATTGATAATAATGGTCAGCACCAGCTTTACTACGACATTGAGCTACCACTTGTTGAAGTGCTGGCAGATATGGAGATGCATGGCTTTAAGGTTGATGTTGAAAGTCTGAGAGCTTTTTCAGCCGAGTTGGACAAAATGTTGGTGTTACTTGAAAATGAAATATATATGCTATCCGGTGAGGAATTTAATATTAATTCTCCCAAACAGTTGGGTGTTGTGTTGTTTGAGAAGCTAAACCTACCTGTAATCAAAAAGACCAAGACCGGTTATTCAACCGATGCAGAGGTGCTAGAACAACTTTCATATAAACATGAGGTAGTGGAAAGAATCCTGGAATACAGGCAATTGACTAAGCTTAAATCTACTTATGCGGAAGGACTATTAAATGTAATTAACCCTGAAACGCACAAGATTCATTCAAGCTTTAATCAGACAGTTACTGCTACCGGAAGAATAAGTAGCACAGAGCCAAACCTCCAGAACATTCCTATTAAGCTGGAGTTGGGTAGAAAGATTAGAAAGGTATTTATTCCAACCAGTAATGAATATCTTCTACTTGATGCCGACTATTCACAAATTGAGCTAAGGGTGTTGGCACATATAACATCTGACCCCAATATGATAGCTGCCTTTGTAAATAATGAGGATATTCATACAACTACAGCCTCAAAGGTATTTGGATTAAAGCCTGAAGAGGTGACCCCTCTCATGAGATCACGGGCTAAAGCCGTTAATTTTGGTATAGTATATGGAATTAGTGATTTTAGCTTATCCAAGGATATTGGTGTAACGAAGAAGGAAGCAAAAAAATATATTGATGATTATTTAGAAAAGTATAGAAATGTTAGAGAATACATGCATGATATTGTCAGGGATGGAAAGGAAAACGGTTTTGTTACTACCCTATTTAACCGTAGAAGATACTTACCCGAGTTGAAATCCAGCAACTTCAATGTAAGGTCCTTCGGTGAGAGAGTGGCAATGAATACCCCTATTCAGGGCAGTGCGGCCGACATTATAAAGATTTCTATGGTAAGGGTTTATACTGAACTCAAGAAACGCAATTTAAAGTCCAGACTGATTCTTCAGGTACATGATGAACTGATTATTGAAACACATAGGGATGAGCAGCAGGAGGTCTCTGCACTACTTAAGGATTGTATGGAAAATGCTGTTTCGTTGAAAGTGCCTTTATTAGTTGAAGTAAAGAGCGGAGAAACCTGGTATGAAACAAAATAAAAAATCTTTAGTGATTGGTGTAACAGGCGGTATCGGGAGTGGGAAAAGTACCGTTAGCAGCTTTTTGGAGAAGCTCGGCGTACCGGTAATTGATGCGGATGATATTAGCAGAAACCTTCTTAAACCCGGTGGAAAAGCATTAGCTGAGGTAGTCGCTGCTTTTGGAAGTGAGCTTATTGATAGCAATGGACAATTAGATAGAAAGGCATTAGGAGAAATAGTTTTCTCAGATAGCAATAAGCTCAAGGTTTTAAATGCTATAGTGCATAAATACGTTGCTGAGGAGATAGATAATAGGATCAAATGCTATAAAACCGAAGGGTTTTCAAGGATAGTAGTGGATGCACCCCTTCCCATAGAACATGGTTTTCTGGATTTATGTGATATTGTATGGACAGTACATGCGGATGAGGAAATCAGAATTAAAAGAATTATGAAAAGAAGCGGAATGACCAGAGAAGAGGCAATAGCTAGGATAAATTCACAGATAACCGAAAGACAATATATTGAAATAGCAACTACAGTAATTTATAATAATGAGACGGAAGAACATTTGAAACGTGCGGTGGAGCTTCAATTTAATAAATTAATAGGATGATTTATAATCATATGGGTGTTTCGCTTGAAAAAGATAATAAAATTTTTAATTTTTTTGATAATTTTGTTGGGGGTCGGTATTGTAGGTCTTAAATATGGAATGAACGTTTTATTCCCTACACAATACAGTGAATATGTTGAAAAGTATTCTACTCAGTATAATTTGGATAAATACCTTGTTTATTCGATAATTAAGGCAGAAAGCGGATTTGATAGTCAGGCTATTTCTCCTAGAGAGGCAAAGGGCCTTATGCAGGTTATGGACAGCACGGGAGAATGGGTTGCTGGCAAGATCAATCTCAAGGATTTCAAACCTGAAATGTTGCTCAATCCAGAGGTCAATATTAATATAGGCACTTGGTATATATCATATTTGCTAGATAAATATGATAACAATATTGATTTGGCTACAGCGGCATATAATGCTGGAAGTGGTAATGTTTCAAAGTGGCTCAATGACCCTGAGAAAAGCAGTGATGGTCAAAGCTTAGATACTATTCCTTTCCCAGAGACAGATAATTATGTTTCTAAAGTTAAAAAATTCTATAAAATATATAAAATGCTTTACGAAAATTGAAAATAGTGATATTTTTATTAATAGAAAATTAAATCAAGTGTATGAGTTTTCATAATTCTAGACAGCGTTTATATGGTGATAAAACTTTACACGAACTATAGATATTAGGGGGAAATACTATGAATTGTTTATTCGAAAGAGATTTACTATATCCTACCAGCAATATATTCGAACCCGGTATTATTCATTTGAAAGTTCTAAACCCCACCAGCTCCAATATGCCTTTGATCATAGAATCAAAGTCCAATCATTGTGTGGTTCAATATTTAAAAGATATCATTGATGTTATGCAAAAAGACGTATTTGACAGAATCAACATCAAGATTGAGAAGAATACTACATTGTATATTTTATTGTGTGAAACCGAAAGAGATAAGTATGATGGTGCCAAATATCTGAAAGTAATATTTAGTGCTGATACATATGACTTCAAGGCGGTTAATGATATAGAATAAAAATACTTTTAAAGGGATATGGCAATTCGTTGCCACATCCCTTTTTTGCTCATATACCTTTCTTCCCACAGCAATAAATAGTTCACTTTTGATAAGCTTTGAATTAGCCAAACTTATATCTGTCTTCCTACAGCCTCTGCTATCAGCGAAAGCTCCCTCATAAGGCTATCAAACTTTTCTGGTCTGAGCGATTGAGGACCATCACAAAGAGCGCATTGAGGATTGGGGTGAACCTCTATTATTAATCCATCAGCGCCGGTTGCGATTGCACCCTTGGCCAGTGCAGGTACATATTTGAAGTTACCGGTGGCATGGCTAGGATCAACAACTATTGGAAGGTGAGATACTTCTTTGATTATAGGAATTGCACTCAGGTCAAGTGTATTTCTTGTCATTGTTTCAAAGGTCCTGACACCTCTTTCACACAAAATAACATTGTTATTGCCTTCAGCAATTATATATTCTGCAGCCATCAGCCATTCTTCAATAGTTGCAGAAAGCCCTCTCTTTAGTAATACAGGCTTTCCTGACATGCCTACTTCACTGAGCAAACGGAAGTTTTGCATATTCCTTGCTCCGATCTGGAATATATCAGTATATTTGTCTATAAGCTCTACATCTCTAGTATCAACCACTTCTGTAACTAGTTTTAGTCCTGTTGCTTCTCTGCCTGCCACCATGATTTTCAAGCCATCCTCTTCAAGACCCTGGAAGGCATATGGAGAGCTACGAGGCTTAAAAGCTCCGCCTCTCAATATTTTTGCTCCGCTGTTCTTGACGCTTATAGCAGTGGCCACAAAGTCTTTTTCATTTTCAATAGCACATGGACCTGCCATAACAACAAGCTCACTTCCACCAATTTTTACTCCATCAACATCAATAATAGTGGGAGAGTGCTTTAACTCACGGCTTGCAAGCTTATAAGGCTTCATAATAGGAACTAGAGTTTCAACTCCCTCCATTTGAGAAATGAGGTTGATGTTTAGTTGCCTTTTGTCACCGATAGCTCCAATTACTGTTTTAATCTCCCCATATATCGGATGAGTCTTAAAACCCAAATCAATAAGCCTGTTTTCAACATCCTGTATTTGTGCCGGGGTTGCTGTTTGTTTCATTACTATTATCATAGCAAATACCTCCTTAAGAATAATCAAAAGTAATATAAAAAATAAAAATCCTCGTTCCTAGTAAAACTAGGGACGAGGATATATGCTCCACGCGGTACCACCCAAATTGGTAAAAACCCACTTAATAATGTACGGGAATCAAGCCGATACACTGCTTCTATAACGGGAAGACCCGGTGTGACCTACAACATAAAAGCTTCAGTCATCTGCTCATAGGAGAACTTCAAGTATACTGTCCTGCAATGCTTCCACCATTTCATCGCTCGCTGTGTAGACCCATATAAACTACTTTTCCCAATCATCACATTTGATAATTTATTATATTATTTAGAATAGTAACATGCTACAAAAAATAAATCAAGTTACTTTTTTAAAAATCTTTTTATTAAAGATTCTCTTGCAAGGTTTTCAAATGTGTCTTCAAGCCTGCAGAGGCCAGGAAAATCAGGATATTTCTCCTTTAGTGCCAATGTCAGCAAATGGTCTGTCAGCAAGGGGTTTTTTGGTAAAAGACTGCCATGTGAATAGGAACAATATACATTTTTGTATACAGCTCCCTCATAGCCATCCTCTCCGTTGTTGCCATTTCCCGCTAAAACCTTACCAAGGGGCTTAATACCTTCTCCCAAATAAGTTCTTCCTGAGTGATTTTCAAAGCCCACAATCTTTAGAGGGTTACCATTCTCCAACACTGCATCGCTTTCAAATACAATGTTACCAATCATTCGCTCTTTACCGCCAATGGTCCAGAGGTCTAGTGCATCAAGAAACTCAATTTCCTTGCCATCCCATGTTTTATAATACTTGCCCATGAGCTGATAGCCACCACAGATGCAAAGAAAAACCTTATTTTGGTTTATAGCGTTTTTAATTTCGTTGCCCTTTTGGCTAAGAACATCATTTTGAATAATTTCCTGCTCATAGTCCTGACCACCGCCTAGGAATACGATATCATGCTCTGAGGCATCATAGTTGTCACCTATTGTAATATTTGATATGGATACATCAATGTCATGCCAAAGTGCTCTTTGCTTCAAGGCAAGGATATTTCCTCTGTCGCCATATGTGTTAAGTAAATCGGGATATAAATGACATATCTTAAGTTCTAGCATTTTATTTCCAAAACTCCTTTAAATTAAACTTTTTCTTTAAGATACTTCTAATGTCAAGCATAGCGGTATAAGTGGGTAATATATAAAAACAACCGCCGTCAGGAGTATTATTTAATCCCTCATCTATTAGGGCATGATAATCCTTATTTATTTTTATTTTGTCACAATCAATACCACTATACTTAAGTCTCACAGCCATATCCTCACCCCGCACACCTGAGGTTGTAAGAGTATTTATATTTTCTGAGACGGTTGCAAGCTGCTCAAAGTCCACATCCCACAGCCAGGAAATATCAGTACCGTCGGCCAAATTATCATTAATAAGAAAAGCTATATTTAACTTGCTTTGCTCAAGTGAAAGAAATTGAAGTACCTGATTAAAGCCCGTTGGGTTTTTGACCAAAATTATCTTGATGCTCTTCCCTGAGACGTTGATAGTCTCCATTCTGCCAAAACCACATTCAAAGGACTGCATTGAAGAAATTATGGAGTCTGTACCATATCCAAGTGCAAGGCCGCAGCTAGCTGCCGCCAATGCATTATATACATTATAAAGTCCAGGTAAATTTATTCTTGTGGTGTATTCACATCCATCTGAGCATAACTCAGAATTTAGGCATGTCCAGCCAATATCGGTATAATTGCTAGCTATTTCATTAATGCTTGTGCACTCAACATCTGCTTCCGGTCTTGAATACCCACATTCAGTACATACAAAGCCACCGAGATGGCCATAGATATGGTTTTTGTACTTATATTTTGCTTTACAAAAGCGACAGAACATTGCATCTGTATTAATATCATCCTCAGAGCCTTTATATGAACTTTCACTCATTCCGAAATAAATAGTTCTTTTGGTGGTATTCTTACCAAGAGATGCACACATAGAGTCGTCTGCATTGAGGATAAGAGTTGTACTATCGTCTAATCTTTCAATACCTGAGGCAACTGCATTGAGAGTAGAGTAGAGCTCCCCGTACCTATCGAGTTGGTCTCTAAAAAAGTTGGTTACTACCACGGCCTCAGGTTTGATATGCTTGGTAACCTGATTAAATGCAGCCTCATCACTTTCAATGAGAGCGACATCGAATTTGTTTTTACCAGTAATTGTGACTGATTGAATAAATATGGTAGTAATTCCACTCAAAAGGTTAGCACCTGATTTATTTGTAGTATATTTGATCTTGTTTGACTTGAGGATTTCTTCAATAATTCTTGTAGTGGTAGTTTTGCCGTTAGTTCCTGTTACCATTACCACCTTGAAATTATTGGCTATGGATGAAAGAACTCCAGGGCAAAGCTTTAAAGCAACTTTTCCAGGAAGAGTGGTACCTCCTCTTTTCAGAAGACGCAAGCCTAATATTAATGACTTTGCAGTAAGTATTGCAAGAATTTTTCTTAACTTCATCGTATATTTTTCATTCCTTTTTTGTCGTTATACATAATCGAACTAATTACTTATTCTTTGTCATTTCACCTTAATATTTAATAACAAAATAATCTTAAAATTAACTATCTTATCATTCTTTCTTAATAATTCTATCTTAATGATTAAGATTATCTTTACAATTTTTATCTTAATTAATTATATTAGCATTTACACTTAAGTTCAATGTAATTATTCTAATTATAGCCAATACCGTGCAATAGCATAGCTGTTGGGTAATTATAAGGCTAGCATTCAATTGGTAATAACATTTAATATGGAATAATAGTCAGGATTGTTATATTATATTTATATATTCATAAATACCTACAATATAACACAAGCAGGTGGGTGTGAATTAGGCCCTAGACCTATTGATTTACATCTCAAGGCTTTGAGGAGTCTTGGTGCCAGGATTAATGATACAAATGGCGGATACATATACTGTGAAACGGATGGATTATGTGGCACAGATATCTACCTCGACTATCCAAGTGTAGGTGCTACCGAAAACACTATGATAGCAGCTGCCTATGCAAAAGGTGATACAATAATCAGGAATGCTGCAAAGGAGCCTGAAATTGTTGATTTGCAGAGTTTTTTGCAAAAGGCGGGTGTTAAAATTAGTGGCGCTGGAACAAGTGTAATCAAAATAAAAGGCTATGAGAAGAAATTTACAAATGTTGAGCATAGTGTTATTCCTGATAGAATAATTACCGGCACGTTTATGACTGCAGCAGCTATTACAGGAGGAAACGTTACTATAAGAAACATAGTTCCTGAGCACATTATATCCACAGCTGCGATTTTACGGGACACGGGCTGTCAGGTTACATTCAGAAGAAATGATGTTCAAATTGTATCAGCAGCAAAGCCTCAGGCGATAGAAGTGATCAGAACACTGCCATATCCCGGTTTTCCGACAGATATGCAGGCTCAGTTGATGGCATATCTGTCAATATGTAAAGGGACCAGTATCATTATTGAAACGATCTTTGAAAGTAGATATAAGCATGTTGACGAGTTGCTTAAAATGGGAGCAAACATTAGGATAGATGGAAGAATGGCAGTTATAAAAGGAGTTGGAACCCTAAATGGAGCTCAGGTGCTAGCAAGAGACTTAAGAGGCGGAGCGGCGTTAGTTGTTGCGGGTCTTGCTGCGCGCGGTGAAACAATAGTTAGCGGATTAGAGCATATTGATAGAGGATACTACAAGCTAGATGAAAGGTTTTGCTTACTAGGAGCAGAAGTAAAAAGAATTTCTGACTAAATAGACCGACAAAAGCTATATGAAAGGAAGACAAAAGATAAATGACAGCTAAAGGCAAAAAAAATAGGGTTAAGAGAAGAAAATTTAGATTAAAGAAATTTTTAAAGTTCTTGTTCATTATTGCCATTGTGACTTCTATAGTTCTCTTTGCCCTATCATCTTTTTTTATAGTAGAAAAAATTAATGTCAGTGGCAACAAAAAATACCAAAATAATGATATAATACTTAAGTCTGGATTAATGCCAGGAGAAAATGTCTTTAAAATGCTTACCAAAGATGTAAAGGATCTGTTCACATTTAGATTTAATGAGGAGGAGAAAGCGGTACTTTCTAGCTTACCCTACGTTAAATCTATTAGTATCAGGCCCAGCTTGCCAAAAAATATCAGCATAATGATTACAGAGAGGATACCTTACTGTATATTGGACATTAATGGGACAAGTATATTGATTGACAATGAAGGCTTTGCTCTTGAAGAGCTAAGTAGTAATCAGACTAAGGACTATTTTATTATTAAAGGCAGCTCAATAAGCAACTACAAATTAGGTCAAAAAATCCAGTTCGAGGATATTCAGAAGTTTGAAGACCTCAAAACCTTCTGCACTTTATTCATAAAAAATGACCAGGGTTCTGAAACCAAGCTCTTTAGCAAAATGAAATGGATTGATATGTCAGATGGGTATAACATAACTGCCAATTTCGATTTGCTAGAAGTAAAGTTTGGAGATATTGAGAATATGGAATACAAAATAGCAAGCTTTCGGGAACTTTACGAAAAGAATTTAAACCTTAAGCAGAAGGGTGTTTTAGATTTTACTATGGGGAGTTCTCCGTTTTATAAACCAACAAACTAGTTATTCTGGAGGAATTAAAATGATACCTATTTTAGGACTTATTTTGGGAATTGTGGTAGGAATGTTTATGCCAATAACTATTCCTTCTCAATACTTTACTTATGTAGCAGTAGCAATTCTAGCTGCATTAGACTCGGTATTTGGAGGAATTGTAGCAACCATTAACAAAAAGTTTGAAATGAAAATCTTCTTATCTGGATTCTTCGGGAATGCATTGTTGGCGGCTGGCCTTGCATATATAGGGGACAAGCTGGGTATTCAAATTTATCTTGCTGCTATATTTGCTTTTGGTAATAGGCTTTTCTTAAACTTTGCACTAATTAGAAGATATCTATTGAATAAATTCACTAAAAAAGATAATATAGTAAAAGAGTAGGAAGAAGTGACTTTAGGGGGTTAATGTTGTGTCAGATATTATAGTTGGGATAGATATAGGTTCATCAAAAGTATCGACTGTTATAGGCAAGGTAATAGCTGATGGACAAGTCGAATTTCTCGGAAAAGGCACTGAACCTTGTACTGGTGTTAAAAAAGGAATAATCGTTGATATTAATGCAACTGCTGCTTCTATTCAAAGCTCTGTCAAAAAAGCTGAGGCTGGGACAGGGATCAAGGTTGTTTCAGCATATGTAAATATGTCTGGATTACATTTATATATAAAGAATCAGATTATAGATACCAATATTGTGTCAGATGATAAAATTGTCTCAAAAAAGGATGTAGAGAAATTGCTCTACTCTGCTAGTTCTATAGCAATCGGTCAGGATTCCGAGATTATCGATGTTGTACCTAAACAATATATTTTGGATGGGTTTGATGGAATAGTTAATCCTGTAGGTATGAAGGGTTCCACACTTCAAGGTGACTTTGACGTAGTTGTTGGCAAAGTGATGTCTGTTCAGAATATTGTCAGGAGTATGAGTAAGGCTGCTATAAAGGTGGATGGCTTGGTAGCAGATTCATTTGCTGTTGGGGAATGTGTTCTCCAGCCCGACGAAAAGGATATTGGAGTAATTCTCATTGATGTTGGTGGTGGTTCTACCGAGATTAGTGTTTTCAAAAATCAAAAGCTCATAGCCAATAAGTGTTTTCCTGTTGGCGGAGACCATATAACAAATGATTTATCTATAGCTCTCAAAATGTCTTATATTGAGGCTGAAAGAGTCAAAAGACAATATCAATTGGCTTTGACTACACTGATAAAGAATGACCAAGATATCACCGTTAGTGATATAAGTGACAGCTTCAAGAAAAATATTAAGGTATCTGAGGCTGTAGAGATTATTGAAGCTCGGGTTTACGAAATGCTTAGCATGTGCAAGGAGTTTGTAGACAAAAACTGTCCCGGTAATTATGGAGCTGGGGTGGTAATATCAGGTAGTGGTATTTCTACACTTGACGGTTCTCTTCAGATTGCATATGATATTTTTAACATGCCTGTTAGAACCGCTGCTCCTAAAATAAGGGATCTTAACAAGCCTGAGTTTTATACTGCTGCAGGTATTGTTAAATATATTTCTATACAGGACAGAGGCTCTAGTACTATTAGTAGCCAGCCCGCTACTATTGCTACAAAAACCAAAAAGGAAAATACTTTATTTAAGAAGGCATTTGCAAAATTTAAGGATTTATTCTATTAGGAAGTTATGTATTAATTTTTTAGGCAATAAAATCAAAACTTGCCTATTTCAATTTTATAATATATATTTATAGTAGTGTTTTAAAAATTTATCATTAATTATTTTGTGTAAAATTTAATTTTATAATAAGGCTTATTACCAATGCTAAAGGGGGACTTAACTTGCTAGATTTTGAGATTGATATGGATCATTTTGCCCAGATAAAGGTCGTTGGATGCGGCGGTGGTGGAAACAATGCGGTAAACAGGATGATAGCAGCTGGACTTAGGGGTGTTGATTTTATCGCTATTAATACCGATAAACAGGCACTTTTCCTTTCAAAAGCTAATACAAAAATACAGATTGGTGACAAGCTGACAAAGGGACTTGGAGCTGGTGCAAATCCTGATATTGGTGAAAAAGCAGCAAATGAAAGCAGGGATGAAATAGCCCAAGCTATAAAAGGCGCGGATATGGTATTTGTTACTGCTGGTATGGGAGGCGGTACAGGTACTGGTGCAGCACCTGTAGTAGCTGAGATTGCAAGAGAAATGGGAATTTTGACGGTAGCAGTTGTAACTAAGCCTTTTATGTTCGAAAGCAGAACTCGTATGCAACATGCTGAAAGAGGCATCGAAAATCTCAAGAATTCAGTTGATTCTTTGGTTACAATTCCAAACGATAGATTATTACAGGTTGTTGAAAAGAGAACAACTATGGTTGATGCATTTAGAATGGCTGATGATATACTTCGTCAGGGTGTTCAGGGCATCTCAGATCTTATTGCCGTTCCTGGTCTTGTTAACTTAGACTTTGCCGACGTAAAGACAATAATGTTCAACTCAGGCTTGGCACATATGGGTATAGGTAAAGCTTCCGGCGAAAATAGAGCTGAAGAAGCTGCTAAGCAGGCTATTCAGAGCCCGTTGCTTGAAACATCAATTGATGGTGCAAGAAGAGTACTTGTTAACATTACTGGTGGACCTGATTTGGGGCTCTATGAAGTAAATACTGCTGCTGAACTAGTTCAAAAATCAGCTGACCCAGAAGCTAATATTATATTTGGTGCAGTGATAGATGACAATCTAAAAGATGAATTAATGATTACTGTTATAGCAACTGGATTTGAAACTAGCCCTATTATCAAAAAGCCAATAGAGAAACAAGTTGACAAGAAGATAGGCTCTTATCATAGTGAGAGTACTCATTCAACAATAGCTGCTGAAAAGCATCAGAGCGTTTCAACACCTATTTCTCAGGACAATGAATTGGATATTCCTACTTTCTTGAGACGTAATAAATTCAAGTAAAATATAAAGCGAATTAAAGAAAGGCTACTCAAGTTTTAAAACTTAAGTAGCCTTTTTTGTTTTTTCAGACATTATATTGTCATACGATTCATTTTTTCTACTTGCGCATTTGACAAAGTTTTGAAAGGTAACCGTTTATAATAATATACATAAAGCGATTACAGAAATACTGTTATCCAATAACGTTTTGCGAGGATTACATACAGTGGAAATATACCTGGATATTTTGTTTTTAGAGAACCTAGTTATTAACTACCTAATTCTATATACCACTTCAAAGCTTTCTAAATTGAGGGCAAGTACACTAAGACTATTTGCTGGAGCTACAGTGGGGGCACTATATGTAGTTTTTCTAATTCTTTTGCCGGGTATGAAGGCATATTACACAATTTTTTCTAAACTGTTACTTTCCATGTTTATAATAGCAGTTACATTTTCACCGAGGAAGATATTTGAGTTTATCAAGGTTCTAGTTATTTTCTACATATCAACCTTTATCTTCGCAGGTGCTGCGCTTGCATTTTTGTACTTTAACCAGCAGGGCGGTTTTGTCAAGAACGGTATTATATATGAATTTGGGCGCTCAAAACTAAGTCTAATTGTTTTTTCCGTCTTTACTGTCGGAATAATTATTAAAATATTTTTAGAAGTTATGCAGACCCGTTTTTTAAAGGACAGATTACTAATACCTATTACTATAGCTTTTGATAACAGAACTGTTGGAATGCCTGCTCTGATAGATACGGGCAATTCTTTGAAGGACCCTCTCACAAATATACCTGTTATGGTAGTAGAGTACCAAGCCTTACAAGAGCTTTTACCAGATGAGATAAGAGGTATTTTTATCAATAGGCATGAGGATGACCTCAATTGTATTACAAACACAATCTCTTCATCCAAATGGTTTACACGTTTTAGACTAATTCCATTTAGCTCATTAGGAAAAGAGAATGGAATGCTGTTAGGCTTTAAGCCTGATCTAGTAGTTATAGGTGAGGATGAGGAAAAGAAAAATGTCAAGAATGTTATTGTGGGAATCTACAATCAATCTCTGTCAAATAATGAAAAATACAAGGCTTTGCTTGGTCCGGACCTTGTAGCATAATTTATTAAACCATTTATTGAAAGGGGTCTACTAAAATGAAAGTCACCACCAAATTAAAAATGTTTTTACTGACAAAGTATCACAATTTATTGAGAAGGCTTAAGCTTGGAGAATACTTTCCCGTCAATTATATAGGAGGAAGTGAGGCTCTGCCGCCACCTCTAACTATTGATGAGGAAGCGTACCTGCTCAACAAGTTAGAACAGTGCGACTATGGAGTTAAAAGCATTTTAATTGAGAGAAACTTGAGGTTAGTAGTATATATTGCACGAAAGTTTGAAAATACTGGAGTAGGTGTTGAGGACCTTATTTCAATTGGAACAATAGGTTTAATAAAAGCTATAAACACATTCAATCCTTCTAAAAATATTAAGTTGGCGACTTATGCATCAAGATGCATTGAAAATGAAATACTAATGTATCTCAGAAGAAATAATCGTGTAAAGGCAGAGATATCCATTGATGAGCCACTCAATATTGATTGGGATGGAAATGAGTTACTTCTCTCGGATATATTAGGAACGGATAATGACCTTATTCACAGAAGTTTAGAAGATGAAGTTGATAAAGAACTGCTTAGTTCTGCAATGAAGAAGTTATCAGTTCGTGAAAAGAGAATTATGGAGCTTAGGTTTGGACTGGTTAATGGAGTTGAAAAGACTCAAAAAGAAGTTGCGGATATGTTGGGTATTTCTCAATCATATATATCAAGATTGGAAAAAAGGATTATCAGCAGGCTAAAAAAGGAAATAAACCGAATGACTTGATATCACTACATAGAGCTCGAAAGGTAGATTTGTCAAGGGTTTTGACAAAAATATTTTGACATCCATAACAGTATAAAAATACCCTCCATGGCAATAATGATATTGAAAAATCATTATTGCTCGGGAGGTTTTTTATGCTAATCAATAAGGTTGAAATCTGCGGTGTTAATACATCTAAACTTCCTGTTTT
>JAEYTP010000060.1 GCA_023433945.1 Bacillota bacterium
TAGCTCCTTCAACAACGTCAAATTCAACTTCTGAGCCTTCCTCTAGTGTCTTGTATCCATCCATAGTGATAGCTGAGAAATGTACAAATACGTCATTTCCGCCTTCTCTTTCGATAAATCCAAAACCTTTTTCAGCATTAAACCACTTAACTCTTCCCTTTTCCATTGATCAATTCCTCCTGAAATATAACTAATACTGGTTGCCTACGGACTTTGTCCGCTTTTTTCGTACAACACCTAAAAGTTTAACACAGATACTATTCTGTGTCAAACTATATTTACCGCCATTGGTGACGATTCAAATCTATTTTTCCACTTTCATCTGCAAATATTCCTTCCTGTTCAAGCAATCGCTTTTGCTGTTCAATTCCTCCAAATGCAAATGCTTGACTAAGATTTCCATGCCTATCTACCACCCTGTGACAAGGAATCTCTCCAGGTCTTGGATTTGCGTGAAGTGCCCATCCTACAAGCCTTCCGCCCCTTGGCCGTCCACACATTTTCGCAATCTGTCCGTATGTTGCGACCTTTCCCTTTGGTATCTTTAACACCACACTATATACCTCTTCAAAAAAACCCATTTTTCCTCCAAGCCGTTATCTATTTTTTGCTTACATAAAATATCCTGTTACTTTCACTATTAGGAGCTTTGAGCTTAAGGTCATCATAGCTAGTTATGAAGCTTAAGCCCGATAATCCCAACAAATTCACAATTTCGTCATTATAATATGCTCTTTCAATATGACTCTCATCAAATCTTCGGTACAATTCGCCCTCTCTTACAAAGAACGTCAGGTCAAACTTAGCCTTTCTTGTCTTTGTATTGTAGCTATTGTTCCAAATATAGGTTATGTCATCATCAACTTGATAAAATAGATTGTCAGCCAATATTTTTTCAAACTTATATGGAGTATTCACATCAAAAATGAATAATCCATCGGGGTTTAAATAGTTTTTGACCAATTTAAAGGTCTTAATAAGCTTATTATCCTGCGTAATATAGTTTAAGCTGTCTAAAAGGCAAACAACTACATCCACAGTACCGTATAATTCAAAAGCTGTCATATCCTGATTTAGAAACAGTATATCCTGGTTTGTCTCTCTGGCCTTTTGTGAGGCACAATTGAGCATATCCTCCGAAAGGTCTATACAAATCATTTCATAGCCTCTCTTTGACATTTCAACGGCAAAGCTTCCAGTACCACACCCAAGCTCTAAAATCGTCTTTGGGGAGCTTTTATGCTTCTTGAAAATCTTTTCAATAAAGTCTGCCCATTTTAAATAATCTATGTCATCAGTCAACGCGTCATACAGGTAAGCAAAATTTTTATACATACAAATTTCCTTTATATTAGTATTCCTAGTACTAACTTATTTTACACCAGGTGAAAACGCAGTGCAACTTTAGAAGTTTTCATTTGTAGCAAGTGCATATAAGCCCACTTTTGCCATATTAAAAACTAAAAAATCTGCAATAAAAAAGTCAGCAATCTATATTTGCTGACTTTCAGTCATATGTGTCTTTTTTCGCTTATTCATTAATCCACCGATTCTACCGGTTTCTTTTGCACTGAGACTTTTCCAGCCTCCACTATTAACCTTATCAATAAGCCCCAGCTCAGAAGCAATCTCGTACTTTATTCTCTCATTATCATTCATTTTCCAACACCTCCATTTGGTATTATGTGGTTATATGGAAGTATTTATACTTGATATCTTATTTTTTTAATATTTCAAGAGCCTTTTGCAGTTGGGCGTCATCCTTATACGGAAGTGCAGATATTGGGGTATCACTATATTTCTCATCAATCTTCACTTCAACATCTGGCTTAATACCTTCTCCCTGTATACATATACCATTTGGAGTAAAATATCTAGCTATAGTTACTTTTATTGCAGCCCCATCATCAAACTTATGAATAGTCTGAACCAGGCCTTTCCCAAATGTGGTAGTACCAACAAGCGTGGCCTTTTTATGATCCTTTAGGGCCCCTGCCAATATTTCAGACGCACTGGCACTATTCCCATTTGTCAATACAACAATAGGGATATCCAATCCTGTTGAATCAGATATCTGCTCAACCTTTTTCTTTTGTTTATCTTCTGTATATACTATTAGCCCTTCGGGTAAAATTCTATCCGCAAGATCAACTACTTCAGTATAAGAACCTCCAGGATTGTCTCTAACATCTATGATTAGATACTTAGCTCCCTGTTTTAATAGGCTATCTAATTGTGATATAAAGTTTTTACTGATATCTGTATCAAATAGCTTTAGCTTAATATACGCTACGTCATTATCCAGCATTTCACTTCTAATGTTTAATATAGCATTTATCTTTCTTCTTGTAACTGTCAGGTCGAATGTTTTATCTTCCGACTCACGATATATGGTCAGAACAACTGATGTGTTTTCCTGCCCCTTTATCATACTAGCAACAAGGGATTCATCCTTTAGACCTGTTATATCTTTTCCATCAACTTTTAATATCTTGTCTCCCTGCCTAATACCAGCTTCCTTTGCAGGAGAATTGTCAAATGGCTCAAGCCCCGTAATAATACCATTCTTATCCAGCATTATTTGAAGACCTATTCCAACATATTCATCCTCGGGTTTTTGCCTATCCTCGAACCATTCCATCTGTTGCTTTGTGTAGTAAACGGTATAGGGATCATTCAAGGAGTCTGCCATACCAGTTATTGCACCTTCAATTAGCTTGCTGGTATCTACATCCTCATAATATGAACCTTCAATAATATTTCTTACATCATTGAATTTTTTTACCGATACCCTGCTCACATTGTCCTTATCAAATGTAATAGAATAATATCCACCTATAAATAAGGTTAAAACATAGAACAAGGCTGAAATTGTAAAACACACCAATGCCGTAATTCCAATTATGCCAATAAGACGTTTTTTTTCATCTCTGTTTGTATTCAATGTAAGCACTCCTTATATTTAAATTCAAGTTTACTTATTATTGATATGCTTAAACTTAAAATAATAAACCCGCATTTTTTATGCGGGTCTTAATATTTAACTGCTTATACGTATTTTGTAGGATCAACAGGTTTTCCATTGACTCTTACTTCAAAATGCAAATGTGGACCTGTAGATAACCCTGTACTTCCAACCTTACCAATTAAACCACCCTTTTTAACTGTGTCGCCTTCTTTAACCAATACCTTGCTTTGGTGAGCATACAATGTTGTAATTCCACCACCATGGTCAATTATAACGTAGTTTCCATATCCACCTGTATTCCACCCTGCAACAAGCACCTTACCACTATTTGCTGCAATAATATTTGCTCCAGAAGGGGCATTAATATCAATACCATTATGCATCTTTTTTACTTTGTAAATCGGGTGTATTCTATACCCAAAAGGAGAGGATATCTGATTATAACCAGGTGTTGGCCACTTATAAGCTCCCTCCGCATACTTTTTATTTTTCTCAGCAAGTTGATTGATAAGCTTATCTATTACCTCGGATTGCTTAATTAAGTTGTCTTCTGTCTTTTCCAGTTCTTTGAGTCTTTGAGTTTGTGCTTCAATCTCCGATTGCACTTTTGCCCGTGAAACCTTAAGGTTATCAACCTTTGTTTCAATTTTTTCGAGTTGATTTTGCTTCTCTGTCAAAACAAGTATCTTTTCTTGTTTCTTTGCTTCTGTGGTTTGTTTACCAAAAGCAATTTCTTTCATAAGCTTTTCATCGTTTTCTTTGACTGTCTTCATGATTTGCAGCCTTGAAACAAATTCACTAATACTCTTTGATTCCACAAATACTTCGAGAGAACTCTTATTCATATTCTGGTATAATACCCTCATTCTCTTCTTGAAGAGTTCGTCTTTTTTATTATAGTCAGCCTCAATCTCATCGATTTCTTGTATAATTTTATCAATCTCTGTATTGAGAGCCTTAATTTCATTAGCCTTATTAGTAATATTTTGTTGTTCCGCTTTTGTAATCGCTTCTAAATTCTTCTTGTTACTTTCATTTTCCTTAATGTTCGCTTGAACATTCTTTTTCTCGCTTGCAACCTGGTTTATTTGGTTACTAACATTCTTCTGCTCCTGCTTTGCCTCTTCTAAGGTCTTTGCGGATGCGGGTATTAATGCAAATACCATTACATATGCAATTGCTAATACCAACGAAATAGTTTTCCTCATAATAAATGACCCCCTGTTTAAGCTTAAGTATAATATTATACCTTTAGATGTTTCCTAATGGACATAATACTGCCTGCTGAACCAATTAGAACACTTATCAATAAATAAAATCCTAACAATTTGCTCCAAATGCTTTTAAACGAAATCATTCTAAAATCATTGCTAAACTCTAATATATTAGTAGCAAACTTTGGTTCTACTAGGCTGTAGATATAAGCAACCAAGAAAAAAGCTAACAATGCCCCTACACAACCTATTATAATACCTTCAAATACAAATGGCCATCTAATAAACCAATCGGTAGCACCAATGTATTTCATTATATTTATTTCCTTACGACGTGCAAATACTGTCAGTCTTATTGTATTTGAAATAATAAATAGCGACACTATAAGCAAAACACCAATTAATACAGTACTGATAATTTTTACCCAATTGCCCGCTGATATGATGAAGTCTATTGTCTGTTGTGAATATGTAACATTCTCTATCCCCGACATATTCTCTAAAGTTTCTGCTACCTTGTGACTATTAACAGGATCCTTAATCTGAATTATAAAGGATACATTCATAATGCTCTCATCATAGCCCTCAAGGATATCCCCATTAACATCATCCACATTTCCATCATTAAGATACGCCTTTAACTTCTCAAAAGCTTCTTTTTTAGTAACTTTTCTATATGTTTCTATTTCCTGATTATTCTTTATATCATACTCTACTGCTGCCACTTGCTCATCTGTTAATTCTGGGAGACAAAAAGCCTCCATCTGAGGTTCCTTTGACAAAATATCCAAGTTATGATTTAGATTGACTAATATTAAATAAAAAATGCCGAATAAAATCAGTGCTGCAGTAATTATACTAATAGATGCAAGTGACATTAATTTATTTCGATAAGCATTAAAAAAACCCTCTTTAAGAATATATTTTATACTCCGTATCTTCATCTCCGTAAATCCCTTTCTGCTGATCTCTAACTATTCTGCCTTTATCAATTGCTATAACTCTTTTTTTCATAGAGTCAACGATACCTTTTTCATGTGTAGCAACAATAACCGTGGTCCCTCTTTGATTAACCTCCATGAGAAGCTTCATAATCTCCCATGAGTTTTCAGGATCAAGATTACCAGTTGGCTCGTCGGCAATCAACAGTGCTGGATTATTTACTAATGACCTGGCTATGGCTACTCTTTGCTGTTCTCCGCCAGATAGCTGGTTTGGATATGCATTTGCCTTACGGCTAAGGCCAACAAGAGCTAACGCCATTGGGACCTGTCTTCTAATTTCCTTTGGAATACACTCAGTTATTTGCATTGCAAAAGCGATGTTCTCATATACAGTTTTGTTTGGTAATAGTCTAAAATCCTGAAAAACCATACCTAAGCCACGCCTTAAATAAGGTATCTGCTTAGGCTCTAGTGTTGACATTTGGAAACCATTAACAAATACTTCACCCTCGTTTGCCATTTCTTCGTGCATTAATAGCTTCAAAAGCGTAGACTTACCTGAACCGCTAGATCCAACAATAAACGCAAAATCACCTTTATTTATCTTCAGGCTCACGTTTTGAAGTGCTATAGTGCCATTTGGATATTTCTTTGATACATTAACTAATTCAACCACTTTAATTGCTCCTTAAAAGGTTATTATAACAAAAAATTACAGTACACTACTTGTTATTTGCAAGATATTTCTTCACCAACACTGCAACCTTAAAAATCACAGCATCGTCAAAACGAGTAAGTTCAAGGCCTGTAATTCTCTTTATCTTTTCAAGCCTGTAAACCAGAGTGTTTCTGTGTACATATAGTTGTCTTGCTGTCTCACTAACATTTAGGTTATTTTCAAAGAATTTTTGGATTGTCAGCATGGTTTCTGCATCAAGTGAATCATCAGAATTCTCTTTAAATACCTCATCTAAAAACAGCTGGCACAGAGTGGTAGGAATATGATATACCAATCTACCTATGCCAAGGTTGTTATAGTCAAAAATATTTTTGTCATTTTCAAAAATATTGCCTATAATCAAGGACATTTGTGCTTCTTTGTATGATTTTACCAAGTCCTTTACATTGCTTACAATCGTCCCAATTCCAACGTTAGCTTTAATCATTAACTCTGCATTCAAGGTGTCTACAATTATTCTCGCAATTTTATGAACTTCCTTGTAATCATCCTTGCTCTTGACTTCTTTAATAAGAACAACATTTTCGTTGTCCACTACTACAACAAAGTCTTTATTCTTATTGGGGAAAAGGCTTTCAATAATTTCATGTACATGTACATCCTTTTCATTATCTGCAGATATAATAAAGGCAACTCTGAAAGCAGCATAATCAATATGAAGCTCCTTTGACCTCACCAAAATATCGCCGGGAAGAATGTTCTCTACAATAATATTCTTGATAAATGTATTCTTGTCGTATTTCTCATCGTAATAACTTTTTAAATTGATTATATTTAATGTAAAAAGTTCAAGATACTTTAGATCCTCTTCAGTACTAGATTGAATAAACGTAATGAACTCTATCTTGTTTTTTACATAGACCTTTTTATATATTTTACCGTCTGAACGAACTATCTCGTTCTTGTTTTGAAATAAACCTAAAACGTTACTGTCAAGCTGACCAATCAATTGAAAGTTAGAGTGAGCAATAATGACTCCGCTTTCGTCAGTTACTCCTATATCTTTTCCTACAATTTCACTGTATTTGTCAGATAGTGTCTGAAAAAGTTTAACTGACATAACATCCTCCTAAAGGCTAAATAGCTCATTTTTTATTTTTCCCCGAATTAAATCTAATTATAGAAATACCTCGATAACACAATTTATTAAAATTATACACCAATTTATTTTTTTTGACTACTCAGCATATAACAATTCACACAAATTTTATATTTAAAACATAAAAACGACCATCAATTTACTTGATGGTCGCTATAAAATCATATGTTATTTCATTATATTAGTTGATTATTGTACGCTCAGTTTCCTTATCAAATAAGTGAACCTTGTTAGCGTCAAACGCAACTTTGATTGTGTCACCAGTCTTTGTCTTTGATCTAGCATTAACTCTTGCTGTAACCATTGAAGTTGCACCATCAATTAGCATATATAGGTAAGTTTCAGCACCAAGCATTTCAACGAGGTCAACATTAGCTTCAACGATACTGTCAGTCATTGACTCAAGATACATAGCTTCGTCATGAATGTTTTCAGGTCTAATTCCCATGAGAACTTCCTTACCAATGTAATCTGTTCCCTCAAGTTTCTTAGCCTTTCCTTCTGGAAGCTTAACGTCATTCTTTCCGAATATAAGGTGAATATCGCTTCCACGCTTGTCAAGCATAGCATTTATAAAGTTCATTTGAGGACTTCCGATAAATCCTGCAACGAACATATTGCATGGCTTGTCATAAAGAGCAGTTGGAGTATCAACCTGTTGGATATAACCATCCTTCATAACAACGATTCTTGTACCCATTGTCATAGCTTCTGTCTGGTCATGTGTAACATATATAAATGTTGTATTCAATCTGTTGTGCAATCTTCCGATTTCAGTTCTCATCTGAACTCTG
>JAEYTP010000083.1 GCA_023433945.1 Bacillota bacterium
CAAAAGATTTGAATACATGGACAACAACAAAAGTATCAGATAGCTATGCGTTAAATGATATTACCTATGATGATAAAAATAATATATTTGTTATTGCTTGCTCAAATGGAACACTTCTTACTTCAAAGGACCTAAAAACTTGGTATATTACAGATTTAAATATTTCTGTATCGGCGTATGGTGTTGCTTCATACAATGGATATGTTTACGTTGTAGCAGAAGGTGGAGTAATTATGGCATCCAATAAACTTGTAACTTCAAGTAAAAAAGCAGTAGTTACTCAATTAAAAACAGACAGCAAAGAAATAACAGTATTTGTTGAAAATAATAAGTTGGTATTTTCCCAAAAGCCTTATGTTGAAAAAGGTATTACAATGGTACCAATAAATGATATAGTGACAGCTCTTGGTGGTACAGCTGAAACTAAGGGGGCTTCAACTTATATTACCTTTAATAATAAGACTTTAGAAGTAAAAGCAAATAGTGATAAAGTGACTATTAACGGTAAATCAGTAGCTCTTGGAGCTAAAGCAAAGGCAGGTGGAAATACGGTATTTGTTCCAGTACAATTTATATCAAATAATCTCAATTGCTCTTTGTATGTTGAAGGTTTCTCAAATACTATTTATGTTTCAAAGAAATAATGAGAATTTCTGCGGGAAATACAGCACTAGTGGGACAGATACATAAAATAATTGCGTAGTAGCTAAAACTACTACGCAATAAAGCCTAACTTAATGGGTTATATCCCATATGTTTCCTCTAATATCAGATGGGTTATATACTATATGTTTCATCTAATATCGGATTGTAAAATCACATTCCCAAGTACCGCTGATTTCGAGAGGCTGATCTGCTTTTTTTCCACCAGTAAATGAGTTTACAAGCAGCTTGTAATTACCGCTATCAACACCATCCAGAGAAATAATCATATTTGCCTCGCCATTAACGATTTCTACCAGATCTGCACCCTTGCCATCAGCAACCACATTTCCAGTTGTATCAACGATTTGATACTTTCCAATACCGAATGTCTCTAGTTCACTATAAGGCACAGCAGCGGGAGTAAGCAGCTTTGCAATAACTGAAAGCTTACCCTGGGAAGCAACAACATCAACCTCAATCTCATTAGTTGCCTGCTCGTATTCAGTTCCGACTACAGCACCCTTCCAGTCGGTGATGTCCTTGAAATGACCAAAGTGTCCTGCGGCCCCCGCCGCCATAGTAATACAGAGGCAAATTGCAACTACTGCTGCAACTGACATAGACTTCTTAAAATTGAAACTTACTCTTTTCTTCATGGTGATTTCCTCCGTTTCTCGTACTGCCGCTGAACGGCAATTTCTGATAATACGTTTTTGCATCTCATCTGACATTTTGATGTTTTCCATGGATTTTTTCAAATCTTTAAATTCCATTTTATAAATACTCCTTTCGGTATATTTTCTCCAAAAGTTTTCTCCCTTTCTGGAGCCGCATTTTTACTGCAGAGGGTGTCTTGCCAATAATCTGAGAAATATCATCTATTCGATATTCCTCAACATAGTAAAGTATTAGGACAATACGGAATTTTTCTGGCAAGGTCATAAGAGCCTCAAGTATCCCACTGTCAGATGAGTCTACTGACAACTCCTGTAAATGTTCAGGGTCGATTTGCGGATGTCTTTTTCTAAAACGCAGCATATCTCGGCATTTATTTGTAGCAACTGTAATCAACCATGCCTTTTCATGTTCGGAATTTTCAAATCGAGGCGCTTTTTGCATATACTTAATGATTGTTTCTTGTATTGCATCTTCTGCATCGCTTTCATTACCGAGCATAACAAGACATAACCTATACAGGATATTGCCATAGGTATTGACAACTGTTTCAATACCATCAGCCGGCCGCGCTGATGAATTTTGCATCTTGTCATCCTCCTTTCATTACTTACACGAATCAAAACGCCCTTTTGGTCAATTTATTTTCACTAAATTTTTATTAAACTCTGAGGGAAATTGCTCCAAAGCCTTCTAAATCATAATTTCTGCTTATAAGATAAAAAAGATGTGTAGGATAAATCATTTATGGCAAACAGGGTAGAAGTGGCCGCTATTAGAATGATTGCAAGGTTTCTAACTGTAATCAGAGATAATTAAAGTAAAAATGCTTGTAAACAAATGCATTCTATGCTATTATTTACTAACTAATATCATTTTTTCTACATACTTATTCTAATTTTATGTTTTAATCTAGCCAAGAAACCAGATAGCCACAAGCCGATCTAGGTTACTCAAAGCAGAACCGGACGCACACAAGCCGAACCGGATTGCTCCGCTAGCAGAACTAGGTTACTCACAAATATAACCGGATAGCTCGCAAGCAGAACTAGATTACTCACAATAAGAACTGAATTAATTACTTACAATTTAATAGGAGGAAACTATGAATCAGAAAAATAACCGTATTATTCCTGTTATTGCTGCTATTGCTATACAACTATGTCTAGGCACGGCGTATATTTGGAGTATATTTCAAAATGGAATAGCAAAAAGTTTATTTGCTGGAGATAATGCAGCAGCGGGATTAACTTTTTCACTTTTGCTTGCAACACTTACTATAGGCAGTACTATTGGAGGAAAGCTTCAAGACAAGTACGGACCTAGAAATATCGTTATTATTGGTGGCTTGATACTGGCTGCAGGATTCTTGCTGGCATCATTTGTAACATCGTCTGCACCATGGTTACTATGGGTTACATATGGCGTTTTGGGTGGAGTTGGAATGGGCTTTACTTACTCGACAACAATAGCCTGCGCACAAAAGTGGTATCCAGACAAAAGAGGATTTATAACAGGCATTATTGTAGCGTCTCTTGGCTTTGGAGGTGTAGTATTTACACCTATAATTGAAAGATTTATAAAGGTATTCGGTGGAGTTGGGGTTGGAGAGCTTAAAACCTTTATGGTTCTAAGTTTAATATTTGCTATTGTCTGCACTATAGGCGGGTTATTTATTAAAAATCCTCCTAAAGGTTATTTACCAGCAGGCTATACACCTCCTGCAGCAACCTCTGCCAATGCAAATGTTGATTACACACCGGGGCAGCTATTGAGAATGCCTCAATTTTATTTGCTGACAGCAACCCTTATGTTGGCATGTATGGGCGGGCTAATGATGATTGGATTTGCTAAACCTATAGCAATTGCAAAGGGAATGGCTTCTACTGCTACAATCGGAGTTTTGGTAATTTCCATATGTAACGCCGGAGGTAGATTATTCTGGGGTTGGGCATCTGATAGACTGGGCAGAAAAAAGACTATCCTATTATTGTTAGGTGGAACAGCATTTTTTGCGCTCTTTGTAAATATTGCAGTAGGGTACTCGATATATGTATTAATAGGATTTATCGGATTCTTCTACGGTGGCTTCCTAAGTACTTTCCCAGCATATACTGCTGATTTGTTTGGAAGCAAGTACATGGCGACAAATTACGGAATGGTGTTGATAGGCTTCGGAATAGGTGCAGTTGTTTCTTCATACATTGCCGGATATTTTAAAAACATTGCAGCTACAGATATTAATCTTATGTTCCCAGCATTCATAATTGCCTCAGTGGCAGCAATCATAGGAATTGTGTTGTTTGCATTTGTTAAAAGGCCGAATAGAGTATAAGGAGCAAAAGTACATATTTATACATATGTAGTTTTTATAAAGTTTTAATTCACTAAAAATTTAGCAGTAAATCCTCGACAAGTAACAAACCTGTCGGGGATTTTTTTGTGGCACAGCACCCCCTTTTTTTTGGAATATTACAATGCTATAATAGTTAGTACTTGTACTAAGTAAAAGAGGTTGTCATGATTAATATATTAAAGACTTTTGTAATCAGTATTATTGAAGCAGTACTTACAATTATCATATTAGTACTCACCATATTATCCGGATTAAATATGATGGGTATATACATTGTTTATAGTATTAGCGCCATATTACTACCGCTTATTTCAATAATAGTTTACCACTGGCGTTTCAAGGAGAAGCTTTTGGTTGTTCCACTAGGATTTCTGCTCTCAGCTCTTTATTCATTGGGAGTAGCTCTCTACAGCTATTATGGAACGGGCTGGTTCTCAGAGACATTCAAGGACACCCTTTATTTTACGTACTTTTTACCTTCTATGGTGTATTGCGGAATTAGCTTTGTCATATATGCAATCTTTGTTACGGCAAGTAAAAAAAGAAAACCAATAGCTTAACAGGTGAGGATAATATGAAAGATGCTCCAATAGGATTTTTTGATTCGGGAATAGGTGGAATTACTGTTCTGGGAGAGGCTTTGAAGCAACTGCCTTGTGAGAACTATATTTATTATGCAGACACCGCTCATGTCCCATATGGTACAAAGGAAAAGGCTCAGGTGAAGCAGTACATTTTTGAGGCAGTTGATTTTCTGGTAAATAAAAAAATAAAAGCCCTGGTCGTTGCATGCAATACTGCAACAAGTATTGCTGTACGTGAACTTAGAGGGATGTATAATTTCCCGATTGTAGGTATGGAGCCTGCCGTAAAGCCTGCTGTACAAAACGGAGACAGCGGCAAGAGGGTGCTGGTATTTGCTACACCATTAACGCTTCAGGAGGAAAAATTTCACAACCTAGTGCAGAAGGTGGACCAGGAGCATGTGGTGGATTATCTGCCATTTCCTGAGTTAGTTGAATGTGCTGAAAAAAATATATTTGACGATAAAACAATGATACCTATTATATCGAACAAGCTCAAGAATTTTGATATGGACAGCTATAAAACAATAGTTCTTGGCTGCACACATTTCCCCATATATAGAAGTACATTTAAAAAAGTACTCCCTGGGCATATCGATATAATTGATGGCAGCTCAGGTACTATCCGCTATCTCAAAAAGCTGCTTGAAGAGGCCGAGCTTCTGAGGGATGACAGTTTAGAGGAGTCTAGCATTGCATGTAATCCAAATATAGAATTCTATAGCTCAGGGCAGAAGGTAACAGAGCCCAGTCGTATAAAAACCTTTTATAATATATTGGAAATAATCAAATAAATAACTAAATAATAAAACGCGTCAAAATAAAATGCAATATGCTGTCTTGGTGTAACACTTTCCCTTGCGTTAACATAAGATGTAATAAAATTCATTTTGTTTTCTGAAGGGAGAGAATTGGTATGACAGGATGCGGTGAGAATGGCTATGGCCTCAATCTAGAAGGTGACTTTGCTTTTGCGATGTCTAAATATATAGGCCAGACAGTTACAATTTTTACACAAAGTGGGGGGACGTCGGGCTGTGGCTTTACTGGTGTTGTAATAGGGGTAAATGAATGCTTTGTAAGGCTTATAACTCAAATAGGGCCAGCACCGGGTTGTGCTTTGGGCAACGCTTGCGGTGGAAGTAATATGTCTAATGGTATAGGCTGTGGCAATGAAATGATGATGGGTGCTCCTATTGCCACTGTTGGTTCAGTGACAGATATACCACTTAGCAGTATAGTTTCTTTTGTACATCCAGCAGTTTAGAATTTCCTAGTATTAGGGACCAAATAAAACCTGCATTGAAGTGAATGAATCCATGGCTATAGAGTTATATAGAGTGGGATTCATTATCAGTGCAGGTTTTTTATTGCTTATATGTTCGCAAGAAATTTATCCTAATCTCGCTAATAACCAAAATTTTCTCCGTAAAGTACGATAGAATGATAATAATAATCTTTATAGTATAATACAAAACAACGTACTCTACTGCTGTTCACTACATAAAATGGAATAAATTACTATACTTTTCGGGGCTTACCTTTAAATTCATAAGTTTACAGACAATCAAAAGGATAATATAATATATTATGAATGTCGTTATGGACTAAATAATTGACAGTTAATATGTTTTTGCGGGAGTTGATGCGATGATTAAAAAAGAAATAATAGGCCTCTTGCTTGCCGGTGGACAAGGTTCAAGACTAGGAGTGCTTACAAAGAATGTGGCAAAACCTGCAGTTCTTTATGGTGGTAAATATAGAATCATAGATTTTTCACTCAGCAATTGTACAAATTCTGGAATTGATACAGTTGGAGTATTTACACAATATCAGCCTCTCAAATTGAATGCGCATATAGGCATTGGAAAGCCTTGGGATATGGATAGAATTGATGGTGGTGTTACTATTCTTTCTCCATATTTGAAGGCCGAAATGGGAGAATGGTTTAAAGGCACTGCAAATGCAGTATTTCAAAATATACACTATATCGACAAGTATTCTCCACAATACGTTGTCATTCTTTCAGGTGATCACATATATAAAATGGATTATTCAAAAATGCTAGACTTTCACAAGGAAAATAACGCCGATGCTACTATTTCGGTTATTAATGTTCCTTACGAAGAAGCTAGTCGTTATGGCATTATGAATTGCTATGAAAATGGCAAGATTTATGAATTCGAAGAAAAGCCAAAACAGCCCAAAAGTACACTTGCTTCAATGGGCGTGTATATATTCAATTGGCCTGTTTTGAGGGAATATCTCATTAAGGATGATGCTATGCAGGATTCTGAAAATGATTTCGGCAAAAACATTATCCCTGCGATGTTACAAGATGGAAAAAGCATGTGGGCATATCAGTTCAAGGATTACTGGAGGGATGTTGGTACCATCCAGGCCTTCTGGGAATCAAACATGGATCTGGTTAGCAGAGTTCCCGAGTTTAATCTATATGACCCAGAGTGGAGGATTTATACTCCAAATCCAGTCAAGCCGGCTCACTACATTGGCACTGACGCTTGCGTCAAGAAGTCAATGATTGCCGAGGGATGTATGGTACATGGTACCGTTATCAATTCTATTTTATTCCCTGGATCGATTGTTGAGAAGGGTGCAGTAGTAGAGAATTCTATTGTTATGTCAAATTCAAGGGTTTGTGAAAATTCAAAATTAGACCGCTGTATATTAAGTGAGAGAGTAACTGTTGGAGAAAATGTAAGTATTGGTTTTGGCAGTGATGCGGTAAATGAATGCAAGCCTCAGATATATAATTCAGGAATTACAGTTGTAGGCGAAGACGCAAGTATCCCAGCTAATGCAGTCATCGGAAAAAATGTAATGATTGATATAGGTGTCAGCGCACAAGATTTTGCGGAATTATTTGTTGACTCAGGAAAAAGCATTTTTAAAGGTGGTGTTGCAGAATGAAAAATGTAATGGGAATGATTTTGTGCGGAGGCAAGAACACTAAACTTAAGGAATTATCCACCATAAGGTCGTCACCAGCCGTACCTGTTGGTGGGAAATATAGGGCAATAGACTTTGTACTATCCAGTATGGTTAACTCAGGCATTACTAATGTTGGAGTAATAACTCAGTATAGTTTCCGCTCATTAATGGATCACCTTGGTTCAGGTAAGGAATGGGATTTAGATAGAAAAACTGACGGATTGTTTTTATTTCCGCCTTTTCTTTCAGACGAAAACACAGGCTGGTATAGGGGCACTGCTGATGCAATGTACAACAACCTTACCTTCTTGAAGAGAAGTAATGAAGAATATGTGCTTATCTCACAGGGCAACTGTGTTTTTTCAGCAACATTTGATGAAATGCTAAAAGCCCACAAGGAAAGTGATGCAGATATTACTGTAGCTTATAGAGATATGTCGGATGTTCCCCTTGACGAGCTAACTAATATGGGCGTTTTACAAGTGGATAGTGAAAATAGAATTATTGATTTTCAGGAAAAGCCCATGCATCCAAATTCAAAACTAGGTTCCCTGGGAATATATTTGCTCCGAAGAGATTTGCTTATAACTCTGCTTGAAGAGAGCGTTGCTCATGGTTACTACGACTTTGTTCTGGACATTATAGTAAAGATGCTTGGGAAGCTTAAAATTTGCGGCTATAAATTCAACGGATACTGGAGAAGCATGTCTACAGTAGCTATGTATTATAGATGTAATATGGAGCTTCTAGACCCTCAGATAAGCAATGAATTATATGGATCAAGCAAGGTTTACACAAAGGTTAAGGATGAAGCACCTGCTAAATATAATGAAGAGGCAGTTGTGAAGAATTCTATAATAGGTGATGGATGTATTATTGAAGGAACAGTTGAAAATAGCGTATTGTTTAGAGGTGTAACTGTAAAGAGGGGAGCGGTAGTCAAGGATAGTATCGTAATGCAGGGAAGCGTAATAGATGAAAATGCAATACTGAACTATGCAATACTTGACAAGAATGTCACGCTATCTCATGGCAGGGCACTTAAAGGAGAAGCTACCTGGCCTGTAATAATCGGAAAGAATGTAATAGTTTAATTTTGAGAGAAGATATGTATATTTGTAAAAGGATATATATTAATAAAAGACACGTATATATTTGTTAAAAGGATTTATATTGATAAAAGACACATATAAATTTGTAAAAGGATATATATCTAAAAAAGACTTTTATATATGTAAGGCAGAGCATAACGGCTATCATTTGATAGCCGTTTTTTTATATATATTTAAGATTAATTGCATTTCTAGTTTTGCCATATATTTAGAATCAATTGCATTTATGATTACCATATATTTAGAATCAATTGCAATCAAGTTTACCATAATTAACACACAAAACCAGCAAAACCCTATTTTACAGGAGGGTTACAGTTGTTTTACACTATCCCGCATTATGTTGACCTTCTAAAAATTACGGTGCTATAATGTCAGTGAATCAGACAGGTAGGCTCGTATACCATACGGGTATGCACTTTTGCGGTCTGATGAACACCCATTATTTAAAATTCTTAAGGAGGATTGGCAATGAGAAATTTTAAAAAGCTATCTGCTCTTGTGGTAGCAACTGCTCTCGTACTAACTAGTATAGTACCTGCGTTTGCTTACACACCAGTTAACGATGACAAAGCAGAAATTCTAAGACAGCTTGAGATTTACCAGGGAATAAGCACAGATTCCTTTGTACCAGCGCTTGATCAGGATTTGACAAGAGGCCAGGGTGCATTATTATTAGCTAGATTATTCAACAAAGAAGCAGACATCGAAAAGATGACTGACGCTGAAGCTACAGAAGTACTAAAGGACTTCGCAGACGGAAGCGATGTACCAGCATATGTTAAGAAGGCAGTTGCTTACTTTGTAGAAAACAAGGTAATTAACGGTGCATCAAACAACGGTGTATTAACAATCGACGAAGCTGGTTCACTTTACGCAGAACAATTTGCTGCTCTCATTTTGAGACAGATGGGATATCAGGATTCACACTACACTAAGGCTATCGAAGAGCTCGCTGCAGTAGAAGGCGTTGCTGGACTTGACAGCTACACTTCACTCGCTGGAAGCGAAATCAAGAGAGACCATGCGGTAGGAGTTATGTACGGATCACTTACTGGTAAGTACGAAGGCGAAACTGCAACAGTTATCTCAAAGATAGTTGAAGCTAAGCCAAATCTAAAAGAAGTTGCTGAAAAGTATGGATTGATAGAGGCTGTGGTAACAGCTTTTGAAGTAGAAAGCCTATCATCAAATAACCTTAGAGAAGTATTCGTTAAGTTTACTAAGGCATTAGATAAGACTACTGCAGAAGATAAAGCTAACTACACAATTACTGCAAAATCAGGTGCAGCAACTCTTTCTAAAGCTACTCTTTTAGAAGATGGAAAAACAGTTAAGCTCACTCTTGACAGTGCACAGCAACAGTCTAATCTTGACATAAAGGTTGCAAACGTGAAGGATTCAGTTGGAACAGTTATAACTACAACTACAAAGAGCATAGTGCTTTTTGATACTTCTATTCCAGAAGCGACAGAATATAAGTTTACTGGACCAACAACTATAGAAGTTACTTTCTCTGAACCAATAGATTCAGTTGCTTCTTCTTTAACTGTTGTAGTTGATAATGGTATATACGGTGCATCAGCTAAAGTTAAGACAGGTGATGAGTATACAGTTGAGGTAACACTCGGAACTGTTCTACCTGAGGGAGCTCACTCAATGAAGATTGGTGGAGCAAAAGACTTTGCTGGTTATACTTCATTAGATAAAACTTTCGAAGTAACTTATGTTAAAGATACTACAGCTCCTACAGTAGCTATAGAATCAGCAACTCAGACGAAGGTAACATTAAGCTTCAATAAGGCAGTAAAGGGTGATGCGCTTACAACTGCGTACTTCTATCACACATATACTGCATATGCACCAGACAGCGTAACTGATGCTGATGGTAATGTAATAGTAGCATCAAATTACTATGATAAAGTAATTGTTAACTTTACAAGCAAGCCGCTACCAGCAGGGTCAACAAATGTAGTTGTTCTTAAGAAGGTTGGTGACATCTCTATAACAGATAGATACGGAAATGTTATGGCAAACGATACTACATTAACTGCAAAGATTGAAGCTGATACAACAGCTCCAACTATTACAAAGGTTGAAGCTACTAATGAAAGTACCGTTGTTATAACATTCTCTGAGGATGTAACAGGTGCAAAAGAGAAGTCTAATTATGTATTTAAGAACTCAGAAGGAAAAACAATCGCAGCTGATAAGTATAATGAGCCAAATTACGATTCAGCAAAGAAGCAGGTTACAGTAACATTTATAAATCAGCTTACTGGCGGCGCATATAGTGTAGAATTAAAGAATATAAAGGATGCTTCATTAAATGCAAATGCTATGGTTACTGTTGCTCACCCATTCACAGTAACTGATAAGACTGCTATAACAACTGCAACTGCAGTAAAGGTTGAAAGCACAGGAACAAATGCAGATATTATATATGTAACATTCCCAGAAAACATGGCTGTTACAGGAAATAATTCAGTACTAAATCTAAGCAACTACAAGTTAGGTGCAACTGCAGAAGCAGCTACTGAATTACCAGAAGGAACAACTATCACAATATTCGGCACAAACGATAAGGTTAAGATAACTGTACCTGGTACAAGTAATACTGACCTTGAATCTAAAAATCTCTATGTAAGAAATGTTGCAGATGCATCAGGAAATGTTATGACATCAATGTTCTTACAGGTTACGCTTGCTGCAGATACAGCTCCAGTAATTACAGAGGTTAAAACAGTTGCTCTTAATAAACTAGAACTTAAGGTTGATAAGCATCTATCATCAGTTAATGCATCAGACATTAAGGTCGGTGGAGAACAAGTAGGACAGGCAACGTTTGTAAACAATACTGATGGTACTGCTACAATAACTGTAGTTCTTACAGATGCAACCAAGCTATTAAATAGCGGCGCTCTTCCTACTGAAATAGAGATAACAGATGGTGGTAACATCAAGTCAATAACTGGAACAGCGATGGTAGCAAATGCTAATATTGTGGGTGGAGTAACACTTAAGGACGGAATTGCAGCAACTGTTGTTGAAATAAGATATGATGAGACGACTGGTAAAATAGAAGTTGAGTTCTCTGAAAATCTTGAAGAAAATACATTTGCAGGTGTTGGTAACAATGGATTCTCAGTAAGTGGTGGAACGATCACAAGCGCAAAATTAGGAAGTTCTGCGAATATAGTAGAACTCACTAGCTCATCAAATGATTTTAATGCTGAAACCGATGTAATATACACAGCAGGAAACATTGCAGATGCTGCTGGAAACCTAGTTTCATCATTCACTCATACTGATACATTAAAGTAAAAATAACAAATAAGTAATAATAAAGGACAGGTTAATCCTGTCCTTTATTGCATTTCTATTACAAAATCTTTACACTTAAAACAGCTCAGTTGACTGAAAAATTTGCCAGTGATATAATACATTTGAATCAAGATAGGTAAACTTACCCAATTAATAGGTTGTTGTTACCTATTTTGGCAAATTGGCAATACGAGAAGGGCTATAAATTTGGGAGGCGTAGCTCGACTCTGGAAATTTAAGCCCACCCAAAACTAAAATACACAAGGAGGATTTGAGAACATGAGAAATCTCAAAAAGCTTTTGGCGGTTGTAGTTGCTGTAGCATTAGTTCTTACTTCAATGACTGCGGCATTTGCTGCAACTACTAACCCACAAGCAGATGCAATTGCTGCCCTCAAGTTAATGCAGGGTAACGATGGCGATATGATGCTTGACAATGATCTTGCAAGAGATCAAGCAGTAAAAATAATTATTACATTAACTGGCAATGCTGCAGAAGTTGAAAAATTAACAGCTGCAGATGTTGACGCTGCATTAGAAGGATTTGCTGATGCCGCTGCTCTTAAGGCTAGCTGGTCAGCTAAGTGGTATGCTTATGCAGTTAAGAATGGCATAATCGAAGGTTACAAAAACGAAGATGGCGAATTAGTAACAGACTTTGCTGGCGTACTTTATGGCAAGCAATTTGCTACAATGCTCATGAAGGCATTTGGTTACAAGGATGTTAATTATGCTACTTCTGTTACTGAACTTTCAGAACTAGAAGGCAGTAAGGTTGCTGATGAAAAGGCAGACGATGGATTAACAAGAGCAGATGCTATTGCTTACCTATTTGGAGCATTAACTGCAAAGAATGCAGATGGTAAGACAGTAGTTGAAACTTATGTTGGTTCAGATGCAGCTCTTCTAAAGGCAGCTCAGGATGCTGGTTTGATTGCACCTCCAGCACCAGTAAATTTAGCTGTTGATACTGTATCATCAAATAACCTTAGAGAAATCTTTGTTACGTTTAACAAGGAAGTAAATAAGGATACTATTACTACAGCTAACTTTACAGCAGATTCAAAGATAGTTGCTGCAACTCTTCTTGATGACAAGATGACAGTTAAGCTAACAATAGCTGATCCTGCTGCTGCTACTTCTAATTTTCAGCAGAGCACTATTGATCTTGTAGTTAAGAATGTTAAGGACGCTGCTGGAAATGCAATAGCTGAAACAAAGAAGTCAGTTACTTTATTTGATACAGCTATACCAGAAGCAATAGATTATAAGTTCACTGGTCCACAAACAATCGAAATTACAATGTCAGAACCTGTGTGCCCAACTCATTCAGCAGTTACTGCTGTGCTTGATAATGGTATATACGGTGCAAAAGCAGAAGTTAAAGCGGATGAAAAGACTATAGTCGTTTCATTAGGAACAGTTATTCCAGAAGGTGCACATAAGTTAGTTGTTAAGGGTGCTAAAGACTTTGCTAACTATCAGATGTTAGATAAGGAATTTGCAATTACTTATACAAAGGACTCAAGTGTTCCAACTGTAACTGTAGCTTCAGCTACACAGACAAAGGTTACACTTAATTTCTCAAAGGCAGTTAAGTTTGAATGGGCTTCACCAAATACTGCTGCAACATATTTCTATCATACATATACAGCATACCAACCAGATGCTGTTAAGGATGCTAGTGGCAATGCTATCGTATCAGGCTCATTCTATGATAAGGTAGTACTTGACTTTACAACTAAGCCATTACCAGCTGGTGATACTAAGGTTGTTGTTGTTAATAAGGTTGGAGACAAGTATGTAACAGATAGATATGGTATCACTCTTGGTTCAGATGTTATACTTACAGCTAATATTTCTACAGACAATACTCCTCCAACAATTGCAAAGGTTGAGGCGGTTAGAGAATCTTCAGTAGAAATTACATTCTCAGAAGATGTAACAGGAGCAGATACTAAGGCTAGCTATGTATTCAAGAAGGCAGATGGAACAGTAATTGATGGTAGCAAGTACTCACTAGGTACTTACAATTCTACTACAAATAAGCAAGTAGTAACATTCACACCTGCTTTAGCTGGTGGAGCTTATAGCGTAGAAGTTAAGGATATTAAGGATAAGTCAGTAAGCACTAATGCAATGGTTGTAGTACCAGTATCATTTACAGTAACTGATAAGACTGCAATAGTCACAGTATCAGCCGTTACAGTTGTTAATGGAAATGTTCTATATGTAACATATCCAGAAAACATGATGACAACTGGTGCAAACTCAGTATTAGAAAAGGCTAATTACATGTGGGGTAGCACTGCAGAAACTGCATCCCCTGTAACAAATGCTGCAATTTCAGTGTTTGGAACAGCTGACAAAGTTAAGATTGAATTCCCAGCTGGATATAATATTCCAGTTGGTCAATACCTCTATGTTAAGAACGTTGCAGATGCAGCTGGTAATGTAATAGAAGCTATGTTCCTTAAACCAGTTATTGGTGCTGATAGTGCTCCAAAGGTAACAGGAATAAAGACAGTTGCTCTAAACAAGATGGAAATAACTCTTAACAAGGAAATTAATTCTATTGATGCTGGTAACATAGAAGTTAATGGTAAGTTAGTAGCTCAGGCTTCTTATGTAAATAAGGATGGAAAGGCTACAATTACAGTTATTCTTACCGATGATAATAAGCTGGCAAATGAAGGCGAAGTTCCTTCATCAGTTAACATCACTGGTAGTACAGTTAACATCAAGTCTATGACAGGTGTTGCAATGGCAACTGGCTCAGCACTTACAGTTGGAGCTGTAAGTGATGTAACTTCAGTTAGCGATGGTGTTGCTCCTGCTGTTAAGGATGTATACTATGTAACAGGTTCTGGTGTAATCTGCGTAAGATTCACAGAAGAAATTAAGTCTGAAACAATTGCTCTACTTGGCGCAAATGGCTTCAAGGTTGGCGATAAGACAGTAACTGGTGCTGCTATTCAGAGCTCTACTGCTGGTACAACAGGTGCAGCAATCGTTGTTCTATATGGTGACTTTGGAACAGAAGATACTGCTGGAGCATTGGATGTAACTTATACTCCTGGAAACATTACAGACAAATCTGGAAATGCACTTGCTGCATTTACAAGAACGGATGATTTAAAGAAGGTTGGAGCTTACTCTGATATTCCATAAACATTTATGTTGTAATGTTGCAGTAAAATAAATATTGATATATTTTTCTGGCAGATTATCGAAAGGTAGTCTGCCAGTTTTATTTTTATGGCTCTATGTCAATTGTTGGGGTGGGGCTCTAGTAATTTAAATTTTTTAAGATGTAATTTTAAAGTTCCTGGTAAGAACATTATAATTACCTGTTTCTTTAAAGTGATATATGTTATTATAAAATAAAGAAACATTGCTAAGGGGGAGATTAACATTGAACAAAAGAAAAGTTCTAGCGGGTATTCTTGCAATTACATTTTTATTAACTAGTTTTTTATCAGTATTTGCGGCAGATAACAATATCTTAACTAAGCCCACAATTGAGGAAAAGACTAAAGTCCTCAATAGTCTAGGGATTATTTCTGGCGACGGAAAGGGAAATTACAACTTGTCTTCTCAACTACTGAGGGCAGAAGCAGCGACAATTATAGTAAATTTAATGTCTATGGATACACATATAAAGGAAAATATAAACAAATATAAAACTACTTCATATAAGGATGTAAAATCAACAGACTGGTTTGTATATAATGTGTCTTATTGTGAGCAGAACAATATCATGAGCGGGATTGGGAATTCAAAATTTGGACCAACACTATTTATCTCAGAAAAAGCTGTACTAACAATGCTAATGAGGGTACTAGGCTATAATGATAGCTATGGAGACTTTGAATGGAATACAGTTTATAAAAAGGCATATGAGATTGGTTTGGTTGACGACCCAATATATGAAACATTGAGTGACGATAATACTCATTATTTGAGAAGTGATGTTATTGGTGTTATATATAAGGCATTAACCCTCAATATAAAGAATGAAAATTATTCTTTACTACAGAAATTAGTTAATAATGGTCTTAAAGATCATAAAACAGCATATGACACAGGATTACTTAAGGACAGCGTTTTCGCTCAAATTGATCAAATGACTACTTTAAGTGAAACAAGAATATCTGTAATGTTCAATGAAAATATCTCTGGATTATCAACTTCATCTATAGAAATATATGAGAAGGATAAGAGATCAATTAGGCTTAAAGCTGAACTTATGTTGCAGCAAGATAAAAAAATAACAATTAAGACCGAAAAACAGCAACCGAATAAGGAATATGTTGTAGAAGTATTTGGTGGAGTAGATAATGAGGGCAATAAATCAAGAGTAATTTCAGGTTCCTTTAAAGGATACAAACCAACTGAAATTGTTTCAGACTTCTTTAAAATAAGTAGTATTCAAAGTGTCGGGCGAAGTGAGATAAAAGTATACTTTACTCACCCCATTAATGAGAATAGCGAAATTGCTTCGTACTACTCAATAACTGAAAATGGTAATCCATTTATACAAGGAACTAGTAGTAATCTTAATGTAAATTTACTCGAGTATCAAAATAATGGAATATCTATAACATTAAAAGATAAAGTATTTAATCCAGAAAACGAGTATAAATTGAGTGTATCCGGTAAGTTGATTAGTACATATGGAACAAATTTGTATGACGGACTAGGAGATGAAATTATATTTATACCTAACGATAAAGTAGACCAAAGTTTGGATGTAGAAACAATTACTTCAACTAGTAATAATACAGTCCAACTGAACTTTAATAGGGAGATAAATCCAATATTGGCTCAACAAGTATTTAACTACTATATTACAGACTGGAATAACAATCCCATACAGATAAAAAAAGCAACTTTAACAGATAGCATTAATGGCATGGGGAAAAGTGTTACTCTGACTTTAGGCTCAACGCTTGAAAAATTGAAGAACTATAATCTAATGATAAATACTCTTAATGACATAACTAAGCAATATAAAATTGAGGAAAAATCATATACTTTTAATGGCAACTATCCTGAATATGTAGAATTTAAGGTCTCTAACATTAGCGTAGTAGATTCAGGTACAATTATTATTAATTTTAATAAAGGTATCGATGTAACATCTGCAACAGATATTTCAAGTTATACAATTCAAGAGATGGGGTCAACATATAGGAGCTTTCAACCTGATAATGTATACTTTTCAAAAGATAATCCACAGCAAGTAAAATTATACTTTAAATCAGATAAAGCTTTAAAAGGTGGAGTACAATATGGATTGAGGATATACCCATCTTTTAGGGACTATACAGGGACAAATATAAATAAACTTATTGATTACAATTTTGTACCTAATAACATAGTAAAAGCAATCCCTATGATAGCAAAATCGGTTATAATATCTAAGGATAGCGTAAAAATATCTTTCTTTAATAAAGATATATCATTAAATGCTCCTAATTCCTCAGCGCAAAATTACTTTTTGGAATATACAGTAAACGGTGAAAATATAAAAAAGGTACCTATCGCAGTAACATATATTGATACCTCAAATATTATATTAAAATTTGATTTATTAGATTATACACAGACGTATACTATAAAATGCAAAACCATCAAAGACTATGCAGGTGAGACATGGGCAGAGCCTGATAAATTAAAATCAGTAGTAATTATGGGTCAATAAATAAACTTAAAATATGTAACAGAAGTGTTAAACAACAAAAATACCAAGCTAACTATGTTATATCCATAATTAGCTTGGTATTTTATATAGCTGATTTACTAAATAATTGTTTTCTTATACATCTTATTGCAAGCTATTCCACAACCTAAGACAATCCAAAAAACAGGACTGGCATTAACAGTACTATCGGTTGAAATAGAGTTCACTAGGAAAGCACATACAGTTGCAAGACAAGCAACGCCATAATAGTAAAAACAATTATCGGATTTTGGGTTTATATAAAGTTTTACAGACCATACAAAATATGCAGCAAAAGCAAACAACAAAGCTATTAGTGATACTAGTCCAGAGTTAATAGCAACTTGCAAATAGAAATTATGAGGTTTATCAACTACAGAATATACATTACTAAGGTATTTCATTTTCGCATTATATTCATTTTGTGGAAACTGCATAGCAAATGTATCTGGACCACCACCAATTAAAATATTATTTTTTATAAGCGGAATAGATCGGGACCATATATATCCTCTAGAAGAACCCCAGAGTTCCTTTCCTTCAAATCCATATGTTGGCGGAGTAACTAGATCGATTGGCGTGTCCATTGTATTAACAAACTGGAAGTATCCTTTTTCATTGTAACTAATAATAAACTGAGTGTTAGTTGCTATGACTTGCATTCTATTAGAACCAACAAAAAAAGTAATCTTATTAAAACGATTATCATTAACAGTAAAGTGCGAAGAGTCTATGAAGCTTAAAGAAAGCTGATTATTATTTTGGTCTAAGAAGAGATAGCCTTTTTCTGGATCAAGCCTCACTATTAATGTATCCGGACCTACATTGATTAAAAAATCAGAGTCATGAGAGCTGAAATCTGTTACACTGCCGTTGTTAGTGACTGATTGTGAGTTTGATTGTTGAGTTAAAAATTTACCAATCCAAGCTCTATATATATATCCGTCACTCATTGAGTTTGCTAGAATTAGGCAACCAACTATAAGTACTATAGGTATAACTGAAAATTTCCATTCTTTAATAATTTTTTTTCTAGCAAAAACGAGTATAATAAATAGTCCAATAAAGGCACCTATAAAACCAGCGGTTGACTTTGAACCGAGAAGTGCATAGAAGAATAAGAAAGAAAGAAGAGCTAGCGCTATCTTAATAGATTTCTTATTATTAAAGAAGTATAATGCAGTAGTCAGATTAAAAATCATGGCAAAATATATACCAACGTAATTAGGGTTTTGTAATGTTGTGTATATAATATTATCCTTAAAAGTAAAATCTAGTTGGTCTATTAGGTGATACAGACTAGAGGGTAAAATTAGTTTCTTACCAAAACCAGACCTAAATAAATCCAAGTTAAACGTTTGGAATACACCTATAATTGCGATAATTGAAGCTGTAATAAATAAAAAAGTAAAAATATAATTCAACTGTTTTCCTGATGTAATTAGCAATGCTGCTGATAAACATAGTACAATATAGAATAAAATAACAAACAGCCCTTCGTATCTTTCTGGATATCCATATAGGGCGATTTGAGGATACTTGGATGCGAATGCTGATAATACACTTAATATGGCATATATACCAAGCGGAATAACAATATAAACAGGAAGAGACTTTACAGACTTTCTGTTTTTAACTATGTAGTATATCGCTATACCAAGACAAATAGTACCAAGTATTTGAAGCCACAATGCCTTATAGTATGTGAAAAACTCAATATTTTCAGTTTTCCCTGTCCAATAACTTGCTGTTTGAGCATCAAGCAAATAGTACTTTGCATAGATAATCAAGGGTATAATAGAAATTGCTAATATTAAAGGGATTATTAGTGAAATATTGTCCCTTTTTGTTAGATTTTTCTTCATGTAAACACCACCTTCCAAGCTATTCTACCATAATTTTATAACATCAGCAAATATTGAATTGTAGAGATTTGTATTTAATTGACAAAAACCATGTAAAGAAATATAATAATATTGTTCAATAATTGAACAAGGGTGGAATAATAGTGGATAAAGAATTTGTGATTTTAACAGAAATAGAAAAAAACTCAAATATAACACAGAGAGAACTTTCAAAAAAGGTAGATTTATCACTAGGAAGTATTAATTTACTTTTGAATAAGTTGGCCAAGGAAGGGCTTATAAAAATAAAGCAGATCCCAATGAATAGAGTAGCATATATGCTCACACCTAATGGTATGGCTGAAAAGATAAAAAAAACTAGGAACTATATTAGATATCATTATAACTATATTAATGATACTAAAATGGCCATACAAAGAGAACTCAACTATTTAGTAAGTGAGTATAGAAACATAACAATTATATTGGAACATGATGAAATAAGTGAGCTTGTTGAACAAATTATTACGGAAGAAAAACGCATTAATTGTATAACGATTGATAAGCTAAAAGGTGATGTGCATTACATGGTAGTACTTAGCACTGATATGTACAATAAAGTAAAAGATCAGTATAATAACGTGATCAATTTAATGGAACTACTATAAAAAAATACATATGAAAGAGGGAATTTATTAATGAGAAAAGCACTCATAACTGGCATTACAGGCCAGGATGGTTCATATTTAGCTGAATTCCTACTAGAAAAAGGATATGAAGTACACGGGATAATTCGTAGAGCAAGTACATTTAATACAAAAAGGATAGATCATCTGATGGAGAATAAAGACATCATGGATAAAAAGCTATTTTTATATCATGGTGACTTAGCAGATTCTAGCAATCTCAACAGAGTACTAGAAAAGGCACAACCGGATGAAATATATAATCTTGCAGCTCAGAGCCATGTACAGGTGTCATTTGAGGTCCCAGAGTATACAGCAGAAGTTGATGCGATAGGAACCATAAGGTTGTTGGATGCTATAAAAGAAAGTGGATTGAAGACAAAGTTTTATCAAGCTTCAACAAGTGAACTTTATGGTGGTTTACCAGGTACTGAGCCTCAGAGCGAAAAAACACCATTTTATCCAAGAAGTCCTTATGCAGCTGCTAAGCTTTATGCATACTGGATAGCAGTAAATTATAGGGAAGCTTATAATTTGTATGCCTGCAATGGAATTTTATTTAACCATGAATCACCTAGAAGAGGTGAGACCTTTGTAACAAGAAAAATTACGAGAGCTGTTGCTGAGATTGTTTCTGGGAAGAAGGACAGGCTTTCGCTAGGAAATCTAGATGCAAAGCGAGATTGGGGCTTTGCAGGAGATTATGTAAAGGGAATGTGGATGATGCTTCAGCAGGAGAAACCCGAGGATTTTGTACTGGCAACTGGTGAAACACACACTGTCAGAGAGTTTGTTGAATTATCCTTTAAACATGTAGGAATAGAGATAAACTGGTCTGGTAAAGGGATAGATGAAAAGGGAATTGATAAAGCTACCGGGAAGGTATTGGTAAACGTAAATCCAAGATACTTTAGACCTACTGAGGTAGAAGTACTACTTGGTGATCCAACAAAAGCTGAAACAAAGCTTGGTTGGAAGCGGGAGGTTTCATTTAAACAGTTAGTTAAAATGATGGTAGAGGCTGATTGTAAAGAACATAATATGGGGGCAATAAAACTTGGATAAGCATAATAACTTTACACTTTATATCGAAGCGGGTAAAACAGAAAAACAATATATTAAGGATATTTGGCGTTATAGGGAATTATTCTATTTCTTGGCATGGAGAGATATATTAGTCAGATATAAACAGACAGTAATAGGTGTATTATGGGCTGTCCTGAGACCTTTTTTAACAATGGTAGTATTTACTTTTATTTTCGGAAACGTTGCTAAACTGCCATCTGAGGGAGGAGCACCTTATCCTATTATGGTATATGCAGCTATGTTACCATGGTCATTTTTCGCTAGTGCATTGCAAGAAAGCAGTAATAGTTTGATTTCAAACTCAAATATGATTTCAAAGATATACTTTCCAAGACTAGTTGTACCCACAAGTGCTGTGATAGTAAGTTTTGTAGACTTTTTAATATCTTTTGTAATTCTTATTGGACTAATGATGTTTTACGGTTTTGTACCTCAAATACAGATACTTTTGCTCCCGGTATTTACGCTTATTGCATTTGTTGCTGCAATGGGTTTTGGATTATGGCTTGCAGCATTAAACGTTAAGTATCGAGACTTTAGATATATTGTACCCTTTATTGTACAGTTCGGCTTATACATATCACCAGTTGGTTTTTCGAGTGCAGTGATTCCAGAACAATGGAGACTGCTGTATTCGATAAATCCTATGGTTGGAGTAATAGATGGCTTTAGGTGGAGTATAATTGGAAACACTCAGATTTATTGGCCAGGGATGATTCTTTCACTGTTACTAGTGAGCTTTGTATTTGTAGTTGGATTGTTATACTTCAGAAAGACTGAAAGAACTTTTGCAGATGTAATTTAACGGGGGTAGTGATGTCTGATAATATAATTGAAGTAAGAGATATAGGGAAAAAGTATATAATTAATCATCAGCAAAGTGAACGTTATACAGCACTCAGAGATGTTGTGGCTAACAAGGTGAAAAACTTTGGCAAGAAAAAGTTAGATACTGGAGAAAAGGAAGAGTTTTGGGCACTTAAGGATGTTTCTTTTGATATAAAGCAAGGTGACAAGGTTGGTATTATAGGTAGAAATGGTGCTGGTAAATCAACTCTTCTCAAACTATTGAGTAGAATTACAGACCCCACTACTGGTAGCATAAAAATAAATGGCAGGGTGGCAAGCTTGCTAGAAGTAGGCACTGGGTTTCATCCAGAGTTAACTGGTAGAGAAAATATATTTTTGAATGGTGCTATACTCGGAATGAGTAAGCAGGAGATTAAGAAGAAGTTTGATGAAATCGTTGAGTTTGCTGAGGTTGAGAAATTTCTTGATACCCCTGTAAAGAGATTTTCATCTGGAATGTATGTAAGACTTGCATTCTCCGTAGCTGCCCATCTTGAGCCTGAAATCTTGATAGTAGATGAAGTTCTAGCTGTTGGTGATGCACAGTTTCAAAAGAAGTGCCTAGGGAAGATGGGAGATGTTAGCAAAGAAGGTAGAACTGTGCTATTTGTAAGTCATAATATGGGGGCAATACAACAGCTTTGTGATAAGGGGATATTGCTTGATAAGGGAACTTTATGTAAGAAAGGTCGAATAGACCAAGTAATTAAAGAATACTTTTCCACCCAAAGCAAGTTTATGTCTTCAAAAAGTTATATATATTTTGAAGAAAAAAATAACAAAGAATTTCAACTGCTCGATATTAGTTTAAAGAATATGTTAGGGCATTACTCTAAGATGTTCAGCTGTGATGAAGATATAATTATTGAAATGAACTGCATAAGTAGGTCAATAATACCTGCCTTATATGGGTATTTGGCAATCTTTAACCAGCTTGGCCAAAGAGTACTGGTATCAGATACCTTTGATATTCCACCTAATATCTGTGATTTTATTACTATAGGGAAACATACTATTAAAGTAACTATCCCAGCTAGAAGTTTATCAGCAGGTCAGTATAGCATTTCAGTGAATTTTACTAGTGAACAAAGCAATAATGGATTTAATGTTGATGTACATGAAAATGTGATTACATTTAGTCTGGAGGACTCACTCACACAAAGGGGGAATTCTAGAGAGGGGTATTTCAGCACTCTACTCAAATGGAGTATTACTAAAGATATAGGAGGGGATAAAAATGAGGAAAGGTAAGCCGATAATAATTGCGGAAATTGGATGTAATCATAAAGGCGATATTAATATAGCAAAAGAAATGATTTATATCTGCAAATTTTTCTGCAAAGCCGATGCTGTAAAATTTCAGAAAAGGAATAATAAGGAATTATTATCTGAAGAGGAGTATAATACTCCACATCCAAATCCGTTGAATTCTTATGGAAAGACTTATGGAGAACATAGGGAATACTTAGAATTTACGTTAGATCAGCATATTGAGCTAATGGAGTATTGTAAAGAGGTTGGTATAGTATATAGTACGTCTGTATGGGATAGTACATCTGCAAAAGAGATAACTAGTCTAAATCCTGATTTTATTAAAATACCTTCTGCACAAAATAGTAATTTGAGGATGTTAGAATGGATTTGTAAAAATTATAAAAAAGAAATTCATATATCTTTAGGCATGACAACTAATTTAGAATTAGAAAGAATGATTGAATTATTTGAAGACTATAAAAGACTAAAAGATGTTGTATTATATTGTTGTACCTCTGGATATCCAGTGCCATTTGAGGATGTTTGTTTACTAGAGATAAGTAAAGTATTAAGCCTTTATGGTAATAAAATTAAGGCAGTAGGATTCTCCGGGCACCATTTAGGAATTGCGATTGACATAGCGGCTATGACTCTAGGAGCGCAGTATATAGAAAGGCACTTTACATTGGATAGAACTTGGAAGGGAACAGACCATGCTGCTTCTTTGGAACCAGATGGGTTAAGAAGATTAGTAAGAGATGTTAATGCAACATACTTAGCATTAACTAATAAAGATAAGGAATTATTGAATATAGAAGTTCCTCAAAGAAATAAATTAAAGTATAAAGGATTAAAAAATGAAGAATAAAAACAAAATTATAGCATTTATACCCCTAAGAGGTGGAAGCAAGTCTATTCCTTATAAAAATGTAAAAATTCTTAATGGGAAACCTTTAGCATATTGGTGTATTAAAGCTGCGTGTAGTTGTAGATATATTGATAAGGTTATTGTTTCAACTGATTCACCGATAATAAAGGAAACCGTGAAAAACTTCAATTTTGATAAGGTAGAGATAATTAACAGGTCAGAAATTGTTTCAACAGACATAGCTTCAACAGAATCGGTTATGTTAGAGTATGCGACGGAAGATAAACAATTTTCTATTATAACTTTAATCCAAGCAACTTCTCCTCTGTTATCTGGTAAAGACTTAGATAAAGCATTTGAAATTTATTTAGATAATGTAAATATGGACTCAATGATTTCAGTTGTTAGACAAAAAAGGTTTTTATGGGAAAGGTATGGAGAATATAATAAACCGATTAATTACGACTATTTAAATAGACCTAGGAGGCAAGAGTTCGAAGGGTTTCTTGTAGAGAATGGTGCTTTTTATATAACGACAAGAGATGCATTATTAAGTAGCAAATGTAGAGTTTCCGGAAACATTGGAACATATGAAATGAATGAAAACTCATACTATGAACTAGATGAACCAAATGATTGGTTAGTAGTTGAGAATTTACTAAAAAGAGTGTATTTTGATACTGAGCTTTCCGATGCTTGTAGACAAATAAAGATGTTAATAATGGACTGTGATGGAGTTTTGACTGATGGAGGTATGTACTACTCTAATGACGGAGAAGTTTTAAAAAAGTTTAATACTAGAGATGGAATGGGAATATCTTTATGTCATAATAGTGGAATAAAAACAGCTATAATAACAGGCGAAAAGAGCGAGTTTATTGTTAAAAGAGCTCAGAAGCTAAAAATAGATGAAGTATATTTGGGTGTTAATGAAAAAGAAAAGATACTAGAAAAAATAGTAAAGAAACATAATTTAAGCTATGAACAAATAGCATATATAGGCGATGATATAAACGATATTCAAGTTTTACAAAAAGTTGGTCTTCCCTGCTCTGTAGAAGATGCTGTACCTGAAGTGAAAAGTATATGTTCTGTCATTTCAAATAAAAAAGGTGGAGAAGGTGCAGTTAGAGAAATAATAGATACAATATTAGCTTACAAGAAAATATAACTTATGGGGATAAATATGTTACACTTACGAGATTTTATACCACCAATTCTACTAAATTATAGAGATACATTTTACGCAAATTATAAATATATGATGTATAGGAATAAAAATATTTTTAGAAATAACCTTAATTTAGAGAACTGTGGAAAGGGGAAAAGAGCCTTTATTTTGGCCACAGGACCAAGTATTAAAAAGGAAGATTTATCGCTTCTTAGTAAGGAAGACTGCTTTAGCGTAAGTAATTTTTTTCTTCATAAAAATATAAATGAAATTAATCCTAAAATGCATTTTTTTGCACCATACCACGAGCCTCTGATATTAGAAAATTATGTTGAATGGTTAGCAAAATCAGATACAATATTGCCTATCACAACAGATATTGTTCTAGGGCATAAAACGAAAGATATGGTAGAAAAATTCAATTTATTTAAATATAGACAAGTTAGATATCTATATTTAACTTATAATAATACTTTAGATGTTGATATAACAAAAAATGTGTTAGGCCCTCAGACAGGTCCATTAATGATATTACCAGTTTTAATTTACATGGGTTATAACCAAATATATCTGTTAGGCTGCGACCATAATACACTAAAGTATTATGGAGGTACTGTAGAAAATTTTTATGAAGCAGACATGGATATAAGAAAAAATGCTATAAATAAATGGGAATCACCTTACAATGAACTTATGTGTACTATGAATGTATTTAAGCAGTATGAATACTATGCTAAGATTGCGGATAAAAAGGGAATAAAGATTATTAATTTATCTATGGAATCATGGCTAGACATCTTCCCGAAGAACAGGTTATCAAACATACTGTAACTATTAATGAATTAGTATTTGATAAATAAGACCATTTGAATTGGTTGTGAAAAGAGGAATTACATGATTTTAAGTAAATTTAAAAGATTTATTATTAGAAGTTTTTTTAAACCGACTAATATAACAAAAGTAAGTGTTGAACCTGTGAGTAAAAGTTTTGGATTTGATAGGGGAACTCCAATAGATAGATATTATATTGAAAAATTTTTAAGTAATAACTCAGCATATATCCAAGGGGTTTGTATGGAGATTGCAGAGAGAGATTATACTATTAAATTTGGTGGTTCAAAGGTTAGTAGAGCATATGTTCTTCATGTTGAGAATCAGTGTGACGAGCTAAGCATAAAGGGTAACTTGGAAAATGGAGAAGGAATCCCTGAAAATTTTGTAGATTGCTTTATTGTCACACAAACCCTTCCATTTATATATGATGTTAGACAAGTAGCTAAAAATATTATTAAAGTTTTGAAGCCAGGCGGGGTAGCACTAATTACTGTTCCAGGTATTACACAAATAAGCAGATATGATATGGATAGGTGGGGACACTTCTGGAGTTTTACCGATTTAACAGTAAAAAGGCTATTTTCTGAGCTTGTGCCTGAAGAGAATATAGATATAAATACATATGGTAACGTAAAAGTAGCTAGTTCATTTTTATATGGACTCTGTTTGGAAGAAATATCTCATGAAGACTTGGATCACCACGACAAGAACTACCAACTAATTATTACTGCAAAAATAACAAAGCCATTATGAGGTTACTATGAAACTTAAGAAATTAGCATATAAAGCATATAAAGAAGCTAAAATTATGAAAAACAGAATAATAAATGTAGTAAGTAACCCTACATTAGTTCTTATATATCATAGGGTAAATAATTTACAGAGTGACCCTCAACTGTTGGCGGTATCTCCCGATAATTTTTACCAACAAATGAAGTTTATAAAAGCGAATTATGAGGTGTTACGGTTCGAAGAAGAATGGAGAGAGTGTAAGGGTAAATCGGTTGTAATAACCTTTGATGATGGATATGAGGATAATTATACGCAAGCATTACCCATATTAAGTGACTTAAAAGTACCCGCAACCTTTTTTATTTCTTCTGGAATATTACATAAAAAAAACTATAATTTTTGGTGGGATGAACTTGAGTCATTGATTCTAAATACTACTTGCACTAATAATATGTATACATTCAAAGAGTTTGGGTTTGACTTACAATATCCTACTAACGATTTTATTCAAATTAAAAAGTTTTATAATGAGATTCATAGAATAATACTAAATAGCAATTCTATAAAGATTCAAGAAGCTTTGATGGATAGTATCAGAATATGGGCTAATAAAGATAGCATAAAAGATTTAGATAATAGCGCTATGAATATTGAACAGTTAAGGCAAATGAGCAAAAGTAGGTATGTTACTATTGGGGCTCATACTGTAAATCATTTATCGCTAGGTAGTTTGTCATTAAATGAACAAAGAGAAGAGATTACTAATAGTATAAAGGATTTAAATAGATTTACTGGTCTTGATATTAGTACTTTTTCATATCCATTTGGGACAAGAAGTGATTATACTAATGAAACCATAGATATTATTAAGAGCTGTAATATAAAAAAGTGCGCGGCAAATTTTTCAGGTACGTGCAGGGGAAATACAGATATATACCAGATTCCAAGGAATTTGGTCAGAAATTGGGACTTGAGTGAATTTAAAAGAAATTTACAGAGGTATTGGAATCTATGAGAATAGTATTTTTAAGTACACATGATATATGTGGAGGAGCATCTAGATCAGCAATTAGATTAATGCATAAAGTGAAAGAGGATACTTCGTTTAAAGTATGTATGCTTGTAAAAAGTAAGTTGAGTAGTTATTCGGATGTTAAGGTTCTGCCGCAGCCATTATTTGTCAGGGTATACCACAAGATTATCAAAGTATTTGAATCCGCTGTGTTTAGAAAAAATGAGAAATCTCAGGGACTGTTTTGGAGCTATAATTTTTTACCAAGGGTTTTTAATAATACTGCTGTTAACAAGGGTGCTGATATAGTCCATATACATTGGGTAGGAGATGGATTTCTTCCCGTCAAAGCATTAAAAAAAATATATAAGCCTATAGTATGGACGCTTCATGATTCAGCTGCATTTACAGGAGGATGTCATATACCACTAGAATGCAAAAACTACAGTACTGATTGTAACCAATGCCCACAACTGAGCAATAGTATAGTATGTAGACGTACATTAAGAATTAAATCAAAGGAGTGGGACAAGCTCAATATTAGTGTAGTAACACCTAGTAATTGGTTGGCCAAGTGTGCTAGAGAAAGTAAAGTATTTAAAAATAAAAGTATTTATGTTATACCTAACGGAATAGATTGTGAGTTATATAGGCCAATAGACAAAACTACCGCTAGAGATATATTGAGGTTGAATAGCAAAAAACAGTATATACTATTCGGAGCAATGAATAGTACTAATGATATTAATAAAGGTTTTAACTTGTTATTGAATGCACTCAGTAAATTAAACATAAATAGTGAAGTTGAATTGATTGTATTTGGTGGAGAGAGTACTCACCTAAACGCCTTAGAAAATATAAAAATCAATTACATTGGTACTATTATGGATGAAATCACGCTTCCAATTGTATATTCTGCTGCAAATGTATTTGTGTGTCCTTCACTTTCTGAAAATTTACCTAATACAGTTTTGGAGAGTATGGCGTGTGGCACCCCAGTAACAGCATTTAATATTGGAGGAATTCCTGATATTATTGACCATAGTTTGGATGGATATTTAGCACAGCCTTATATATCTGATGACTTGCTTGCGGGAGTAGAGTGGTGCCTGCAGAATTCTATACTTGTTGGAGAACGAGCGAGACAAAAAATTACTAACAATTTTAATATAGAATTAATCGCATCAAAATATAAAAGTCTATATGCCAATGTAATGCGGAACGATAAGGAGCCATTAGATAATCGTTACGCACGTATTTAATTGTTAAAAAGTAGAGTGAAGAATGTAGGGTTTCAGTTACGACTGTAGAGGTTTCTGCGTGGTTAAATACAGCGATTCTTAATTTTGGAGGATCTATTTATGCTTATAATAAACTTATCAATGGGTCAACTCTGCAATCAACTGTGTACATTTTCAAGTTGTATTGCGAGTAGTATTGAGTATAATATACCTGTAAAAAACTATGTGTTTTTTCCATATACTAAATATTTTAAATGTTGTTCAGAGAAAGCCAATATAATAATACCTACTAATAAATTAGAGTGTAGCTTATATAATTTAATTGCAAAGTTTATAAGCAAATACCGCTTGTGGAGGTATTTAAAGTATACCATTAACGAAGAGAATTGCTATCAGTCAGTAATAGAGGATAAGCTCAAGCATGATGAGTTTAAAAACCATAACTACTGGGTTTTAAATTGGAGTTATAGAGACTCATTGTCATTTTATAAGCACAGGGAAAGTATTGTACAATATTTTTCTTTAAAAGAGCCTTATTCTAATAATGTTGAATCACTTATCGAGAATATAAGAAAGGATAATGATATCATTGTGGGCGTTCATATTAGGAGAGGAGATTATAGAGAATGGAATAATGGCAAGTACTATTACGACAATAAAACATACAGGTCCATTATCAACTCAATAAAAAATAGTAAACAGCTAATTGATAAAAAGGTTGCTTTTGTTCTATGTTCTAATGAAAAAATAGACTTTGATTTTTTTAATGAATATAGTAATCAATGCTATCCATCTACAGGTCATTTTGTTGAGGATTGTTATGTACTATCAAAGTGTGATTATATTATAGGTCCCCCTAGCACTTATTCAGGTTGGGCCTCTATTATTGGATATACACCGTTACTTCATATTGAAGGTGATTGTATGGAAATAGATATAAATGATTTCAAGGTTATGGAGAAGATATGAAAGTTAGTATTATTACAGTTTGCTTTAACAGCAGAGAATATATTAGACAGACAATAGAATCTGTACTAAACCAGAGTTATAAAAATATAGAGTACATTATTATCGATGGAGGCTCAACTGATGGCACAGTAGCTATAGTTAAAGAATATGAGAAATTATTTAATGGTAGACTAAAGTGGGTTTCTGAAAAGGATAATGGTATATATGATGCAATGAATAAGGGCATTGCATTAGCTACGGGTGATATAATTGGGGTATTAAATAGTGATGACTGGTATGAAAATTCTGCAATTGAGGAAGTAGTAAAATATGCTGTAGATGATCAAATTATTTATGGAAATTCAATGTTAATAAGTGATACTGAAAAAATACTATCTGTTCCACATAAGAATTGTTTGAATTATACGTTGACTAAAGGGATGCCTTTTTGTCATCAAGCTGCGTTTATTCCTAAATCATTATATGACCAGATTGGCAAGTATGATACAGAGTTTAATATTGTAGCTGATTATGATTTTATATATAGATGTATAGAAAACAATATAAAGTTTATCTATATAGATTCAATACTGGTTAATTTTAGGTTGGGGGGTATAAGTGACAGAAAATTTTTAAAGTCTATTGTTCAGAATTGTAAGGTTAGGCTACGGCATAAGCCATGTTATGTAGTTGAAATAGTAAGGGTTATTAATTATAGTACTAGGGCTATCATTTTTAAATATATTAATTCTATTAAAAGGAGAGGTAGCGTTGGGAAGTAAGCCATATTTTAGTATTATTATTCCAGTATATAATGCTTCAAAATATATAGAAGAATGTGTTAATTCAATTATTAGTCAGACGATGACCAATTTCGAGGTTTTATGTATTGATGATGGGTCTACAGATAATAGTTTAGAGATAATTCGTTCATATGATGATTATAGAATATATACAATTACTCAACAGAATTCTGGACCATCAGCTGCAAGGAACCAGGGAATAAGAGTTGCGGTAGGGAAATACTTAATATTTATTGATAGTGATGATTACCTAATAAATTCTAATGCGTTACAAGAAATACATGATGTTTTGGAATATACCAAGGCGGATATTTTGCAGGGAACAGGAGAGTATATTTCTAGTGATATGCAAAATAAGGTAGTTAAGTCAATGAATATTTACTCAAAAGATATCTACAGAAGTCAAGAGTATCTTATAACTACACTAAAGAATAGACAGATGTTTACTGCTCAATGGCTTGGCGTATATAAAAATGATTTAATTAAGAATAATAATATTTCCTGTAATATTAATTTAATATGTGGAGAGGATGCATGCTTTGTTTTTGAAGCATTAAAAGCTGCATCAAACGTAGCAGTTTATAGAATCCCTTTTTATGGATATAGGCTACAGCCCAACTCTATAATGAGAGATATAAAATATAACGAACAAAGAATATACAATATCACATTGGCAAGAAATATTATAGATAATATGTATACTAATACAGATAATAAAGAGCTAATTAAATTTATTCGAGACTTTACAGCTAAAATGCTAATATGTACATATTACGAAACAAAAGTGAATAAGGTATCTTTTAAATCTAAAGCCGACATTTTAAGAAATTCTTCTACTATAAATATGAGAGTAAGATCTGGATTGTTTCTTTTAAATACTAGACTATTTTATTTAATTGAAGAATTACAAAGGAATAAAAGAAAGCAACTATGAGGTATCAAAATGTATAAAATTAATAGCGATGTAACGATTATTATCAAAACCTTCAATAGAAAAGAATCACTTATCAAAATGCTTAAATCAATTAGGGATTGCAATGTCAAGTATCCCATTGCTATAGCTGACGATAGCGAAGTACCATACAAGGATGAAGTATTGTCAATGTTCCCAGATATGAAAATAGCGTATTATGTTTTACCTTTTGATAGTGGTTTATCATATGGTAGAAATTTTCTCCTTAAAAATATTGGCACAGAGTTATTTTTATTATGTGACGACGATTTTTGCTTTGATAAGAGAACTAATATTGAAAGGGCTAAAGAATTACTGGATAAATACTCCGTTGATATTCTTTCTGGAGCAATATATAACTTTTTTAAGGTATCTTCAACTATTGATAAGATATTAATGTACACTCAGCATATATATTCTAAAGGCTTTCTTCAAACATATGTTGGTAAATTTATGCTCGAGCCTAGAAAAGTAACTATTAATATAAAAACTAGAGTAAGAGATGAATTTTCATACGCAGATACAGTACACAATTTCTTTCTTGGACGAAAAACCCCAATATTAAAAATGGGCGGATGGGATGAAATGTTGAAATTGTACGAGCATGAAGAGTTTTTTCTACGAGCAAAGAGTAATTCTCTGATTGTTGCACATTCTGGAGCATGGGGTGTAAGACATTATCCTGTTATACCAAAGCAGTATGCTAAATATAGATTTAGGTCACCAGAACTTCTATATTTGTTTGACAAATTTAATGTAGATGAGTGGGTTCAAATAGTTGATAATGGTTCTACTTTCATAAAGGTTAGAGAAGAGGATAAAATCATAGAAAAGCGTATTTTCCACAATAATTTAAGAGGCACGTTTAGAAAAACATACAACATATTAAGAAGCTCGCTAACTAAATAATTTATATATCTCCGTTATCTCTTGTACTACATTAGATAGTGAATAGGCTGTAATATTTTTGATAGGGATATTAGGTACTTTACCGTAATATATATCTTTAATATGAGTACTAATATGCTCACAATTATTGGAGGAATATAAAAACCCCTGTTCTGTTGTATTAATTATATCTCTATGTCCCCTTATATCAGTTACTACAGCAGGTAAGCCCATAAAAATCCCTTCTAGAATATTGATAGGTAGACCCTCACGCTGACTAGAGGAAACCACAACATCAGATAATGCTAAGAGCTCAGGGATGTCACTTCTATAACCAAGAAGTCTAACATGGGCATGAAGATTCATGTTATTAATTAGCTCAGAAAGTCGGATATATTCATTTCCTGTACCCGCCAATAATAGAATAATGTTTGGTATATCTTTATTTAAAAAAGGAATACTTTTTATCAGAAATTCTTGATTCTTATTTCTGTTTAACTCGGCAACACAAGTAAGAACAAATGCGTCTAGGGATATATGATGCTTATCTCTTAAGAGTGCCTTATTATAAAGTTTTGGATTAAACTTATCTTGATCAACTCCAACTCCATGAGTAAAGTATACTTTGCAATTCATACATTTTTTAGCTATCTGAAAGTCTTCATTGTTTATTGTAATAAGACCATCTGTATATTTTGATAGTAAAGTCTCAATAGGATAATATATAACCCAATTCAATAATGGTGCACCCTTATAAAAGTGAAATCCATGTGCAGTATAAAGTACTTTAGTTCCTTTTTTTCTAGAATTACGAGCTGCAAGTCTGGTCACAACACCACCTACAGGGGTATGACAGTGGATAAGAGAATAGTTAAATTTGTCTATAATAAACTTAAGTGCCTTATACGCCCTTACATTTTCAATACTAAAAGGGGACCTTGAAAACGGAATATAGTGTTTAACATCACAATATGGTATTTCGCTTGTTCCATTTGCTGCAACATGAACTTCATAGCCATTGTCTTTAAAATATTTCAGATAGGGCAAATGAAAAGCTTTAATATGTCCATCAACTGTTGCAGTAAATAACACTTTTTTCATAATTATATGTTAACCTCTTGTTTCACTATATTTATTACCATCTCCTGCTCATCACGTTTAAGGGAGCTCCCCGACGGCAAACAAACCCCTTTTCTAAACAGCTCAGCGGATATATCGGAATCATGAGTAAAGTATTTGCATTCGCTAAATACCGGCTGCAAATGCATTGGCTTCCACACCGGTCTGGATTCAATATTACTTTGTGCTAGTTTATTTATTATTTGTGTAGGTGTAACCTCGCAACTGCTATCCAGTGTAATTACACTAAGCCAATAATTAGGTTCGCTCTTCTCAAGTATTGGCATCATATTTATCTGAGGGATATCTTGAAATTGGGTTTTATAGGTTTGATATATCTTCTTTTTGGCAGATACCCTCTCGTCAATAACCTCCATCTGTCCTCTGCCTATTCCAGCGCAAATATTTGACATTCTATAGTTATAGCCTATCTCTTTATGTTCGTAATGTAATTCTGCTTCTCGGGATTGAGTTGACCAAAATTTCATTTTATGTATAGCATCAGCATCATTAGATACTGCCATTCCTCCACCAGAGGTTGTGATGATCTTGTTTCCATTGAATGAAAAAACATTTATATGCCCAAAGGACCCGCACTTTTTACCATTGTAAGATGCACCTAGAGCTTCGGCTGCATCTTCTATTACTGGGACACCATAATGCTCACATATTGGGAGCAATTCATCATAATCTGCGCTCTGTCCATATAGGTCTACTATAATAACTGCTTTTGGTAGTTTGCCTCTACTTTTCGCCCAATCAAAGGCCTTTTGAAGTGCAATAGGAGACATATTCCAGCTTTCTGGTTCACTATCTATAAAGACAGGGATTGCTTTTTCATATGCGATTGCATTACAACTACCTGAAAAAGTAAGAGAAGAGCAGAATACATAATCGCCCTCACCCACTCCTAAATATTTTAATGCCAAATGGATGGCAGCCGTGCCAGAGGATAATGCTAATGCATGATTTACCCCTACGTAGGTGCTAACGTCTTGCTCAAAGCCGTCAACATTTTTCCCTAGAGGTGCAATCCAATTGTTATCAAAAGCATCTTGTATATACTTCATTTCATTGCCACTCATGTGAGGAGGGGATAAAAAAACACGTTTACTCATTAATGTCACCACCTAAAAATGTAATTACATCTAGTATGTTTTCAATAGAAACATCGGCAGTATGTTCACTGCTTAAATGTTCTTGCTTATGGATTGTTTGGTCTCTTTTTATCATTATAGTTTTAAAACCAAGCTTTTTTGCAGAGATAAAGTCCTTAGAAGGATTATCTCCAATATAAATACACTCTTGCGCAGACAGGCTCATTCTTTGTAATATTTCTAGATAAGGTTTTTCACAAGGCTTTCTAAAGGCAATACCACCTAATTCATCAGATATTATTATGGTATGCATGTACTTTTCTAAGTTTAAGCTTTTTATTTTATTTTTTTGACCCTCAGGCCTGCCGTCTGTAATTATTCCTAATAAATAACCTTGTTCCTTCAATAAATCAAGCAATTTATATGTCTCTTCAGACAACTGAATGCATGGGGTATGGTTCCGATATATATCAATACATTCCTCGATTATTTTAGTATAATTTAAACTTGAACCAGATATGCTGAATGCTTCATTGATATAACTATCAAACACATTTGGCACTTTCCTGTTAAATAAGCTCAACAAATCATCATAAATTGAATCAGGATGCTTGTTTATGATTGAAGCTAGAAAGCTTGCAACACTTTTGTAACCACTTTTTACATAATCAAGCTCCATATAAAGTGTATCGTCTAAATCAAAAATTACTGCTTTATATTTTTTCATATTCGTTATTATCTTCCTTCTGACATAACATAATTGTTTGATCAAATCTTGAAAACACAGTATTATACTGGATATTATTTGTGATGCAAAGTTCTTTTTCAAGAAGAAGATCATATAGAATTGATGCAGAATCTGCACCTGCCATCATACTAAGAGGACTACCTCCACCGAAGCGTGCATTAATTTCTATAAAATAATATTTATTATTAGTGTTACTCTTTATGGCCTGTATTGTTATAGGACCAGTAGACTTAAGCTCCTTGCAAATCATTTTTGAGAAATTTATAAGCTCTAGGTCATGAACTATTTTGCTTTTCAATACTTCACCACTTCTAGTTGCTAACCTGATTCTAGGAGTAATATAAATTGGATTGCCATCAAAATCAGAAAATATATCAATGGAGTACTCTGTTCCAATTATGTAGTCTTGTATTATACAATTTGGTATATAATCCTTGAAAAAGTCTAATTCTCTCTTCGAATTTATCTTAAATGTGTTAATACTTGAGCTACCGTTTGATGGTTTCGCAAAACAAGGGAAATCAATATTATCGATTTCTTTTGCTAAATATGTAGCAGGAGTATCTAAACCCAAAGACTTAAAAAATTTATACGTTAAATACTTATTCTGTGACAATTGTACAGTGTAGCCATTTGTAACTAATAACTTTGTCCCAATTGCTTCAAATCTATTAGCATTTTCAGTTAACAACTCTAACTCTGTATCAATGGTAGGAATTATTATTGATACTTCTTGATCAATACACAACTGTAAAAGGGCATCAATATATAATTTATCCTTCAATGCTGGAAGAATAAAATGGCTATCTCCATAGTATAAAGCTGGAGCAAGAGGGGACATATCACTACATACAATATTACCCTGTATATTCTTAGCGGCTTTTGCCTTCTGAAACTGTTGGACCAGTTCTACACGCCTTCCAACACATGTAAATAAAATATTTATCATATAGTCTCCTTATTTGAACTACCAGTAAAAACAGGCATAGTTTCTGATGAAGAATTGTTAATATCCTTCTTCATCAAGACCTTTTTTACAGTGGCAATTAATATTTTAACATCTACCAAAAAGCTTATATTTTCAACATACCATAAGTCTAGCGTAAATCTACTTTCCCAATCAATAGCGTTTCTTCCGTTCACCTGAGCCCAGCCTGTAATTCCAGGGAGTACATCGTGCCTTCTCATTTGCTCTGGTGTATAATACTCTAAATATTGTACTAGCAAAGGTCTAGGGCCGATAAAGCTCATCTCACCCTTTATAATGTTGATTAATTGAGGAAGCTCATCAATACTTAACTGCCTAAATATGTTCCCAAGCTTTGTAATTCTTTGCACATCAGGTAGTAGTTGACCGTTTGAATCGGTTTCCATTGTCATTGTTCTTAGTTTATATATGCTAAAAATTTGCCCATGTTTACCGGGACGCAGCTGTTTAAAAAATATAGGTCCTTTTGTAGTCAACTTTGTCAGCAACATAGCTAATAAGAGAAATGGACTTGAAAACGTAAGTATTATTATTGCAAAGAAAATATCCAACATATGTTTAATGATGTTTTTATATATTTTCATCTAATATGAGTATCTCCTTTGTAAAATTTATCAATATTATGATACACCTAATCTAAGTTATATACAATACTGGACCACTACATACACCTTACATAAGAACTATAAAGGCACAAAAAAACTTCCACCTATTAATTATTACTGGTATAATTATCTCAGGGTTTTCTGGTATAAACAAATACAACCATGCGAGGTTATTTATAATGCAATATAAAATAAGAGCTTTCTTGCTAGTATTATTTGATTTAGTATTAATAAGTTTTGGTTTTCTATTTACATACCTTCTCAGATTTGAGTGGAACTTTAATAGTATTCCTCAAGATTTTGTCAACCAAATTCCAAAATTAATGATTGTTTCGTGTGTAGTCAAAATCACTACATACTTCATTCTCCGCCTATATTCCAGCTTGTGGAGATACGCAGGGGTATACGAGCTTAGCAAGATTTTATTGGCTTCGTTTATCAGCAATGTAATTATGCTAGGATACATATTTATTTCGCAGACAGCTGTTCCGCGTAGTATTTTTATTATGACCTTCTTTATTGACTGCTTCATGATTGGCGGAATACGTATGGGCTATAGAGTGTTTAGAAGAGTTGCCCGTGGCGATATACTCATGATGAAGAACAACAAAAAGGTTATGCTTATTGGTGCCGGTGATGCAGGGGCATCCCTTATAAATGAGTATAAAATGCATCCGGAGCTTAAATGTACACCAGTAGCATTAATCGATGACAACCATGGTAAGGTTGGCAAGAAGCTCAATGGAATACCTGTTGTTGGAACCAGGGCAGATATCGTGAGGGAAGCGGAAGAAAAGCAAATTGATGAAATAATTATTGCAATACCTTCGGCAACTCCCAAGACCATAAACGAGCTCTATACTATTTGCTCCAATACTCGCTGCAAGGTAAAAATTCTGCCATCCCTTTCTCAGCTGATAGATGAGACTGTTTCAGTGCAAAAAATAAGAGATGTAAATATAGAGGACTTATTAGGTCGTGATCCGGTAAGTCTTGAAAACTCAGAGATAGGCGAACTATTGAAGGGTAAAACTGTTCTGGTAACCGGTGGGGGAGGTTCTATTGGTTCAGAGCTGTGCAGACAGATAGCTACCTTTTCACCAAAGCAGATCATTATTTTGGACAATTACGAAAACAATGCATATGATATCCAAAATGAGCTTACAAAGAATCATCCTAGCCTCAATCTCACAACTATCATTGCAAATATTCGTGAGAAGACAAGGCTTGAATACATATTTAAACAATACAGACCCAACATAGTGTTCCATGCAGCTGCTCACAAGCATGTACCTCTCATGGAAGCAAATCCTACAGAGGCTATAAAAAACAATGTATTTGGGACATTAAATGTCGCAGAATGTGCGGACAAGTTCTCGGTTGAGAGATTTGTCATGATATCAACCGATAAGGCAGTTAACCCAACCAACATCATGGGGGCTACAAAGAGAATTGCGGAGATGATAATTCAGGCATTTGACAAGCAGAGTAAAACTGAGTTTGTAGCCGTAAGATTTGGAAACGTATTAGGAAGCAATGGAAGTGTAATTCCATTATTCAAGAAGCAGATAGAGCAGGGCGGTCCTGTAACAGTCACCGACCCTGAGATTATCAGATACTTCATGACCATCCCTGAAGCGGTGCAGCTGGTTTTACAGGCAGGCGCTATGGCTGAGGGCGGTGAAATATTTGTACTGGATATGGGTGAGCCTGTCAAGATTTATGATTTAGCTAGAAACTTGATAAAACTTTCAGGCTTTGAGCCAGGTGTAGATATTCAGATAGAGTTTACAGGCTTACGCCCAGGGGAGAAGCTTTATGAAGAGCTGCTACTAGCAGAAGAGGGCGTTGAGGCCACCCAAAATAATAAGATTTATGTTGCAAAGCCATTGCATACAGACCTTGCCATGTTAAAGAGAGAAATTGATTGCTTGAAAGACATAATAATGACAAATGCCGATGATGCGAGAGAGTATATCAAAGTTATAGTACCAAACTACAAGTGCGCAGGGGGTAATTAAGCTTGAAGTTGAATTAATAGTATAGAGACATAGATTTGTTAAATCAGGAGGATATTTTCTATGAATAGATACGCCGTTATTCTTGCAGGCGGAGGGGGCACAAGGTTTTGGCCACTCAGCAGGCAGAATTCACCCAAACAGTTATTGAATCTTAGCGGCAATGACATTATGATAAATGAAACAATTTCAAGGCTTGAAGGGATAGTGCCCATCAATAATACTTTCATAGTAACTGGCGAAGCTCAGGCTGCCTCCCTAAAAAGCATGATATCCGACAGTCTGCCCAAACAAAATATTATTTGCGAACCGGTTGGGAGAAATACGGCACCCTGCATCCTTTATTCTGCTATGCTGCTTGAGCGGTATCATGGTGAAGGTGTGATGTGCATTTTACCTTCTGACCATTTCATCGAGAATATTGCACATATGCAGCACACACTCAGCAAGAGTATGGAGATGGCAGAACAAAGCGATAGTCTTATTACTATAGGAATCAAACCGACATTCGCTGCAACGGGCTATGGATACATATGCTTTGACAAGAGCGAAGAGAACAATGGATTTTATGCGGTAGAAGATTTTGTAGAGAAGCCATCCTATAAAGTTGCCGAGCATTATTTCAGAAGCGGACAGTATCTCTGGAACAGCGGTATGTTCATCTGGAAAACCTCTGTGATAATTGAAAGCTTCAGAAGATTTTTACCCAAGATGTATGACAAGATGCAAGAGATTATGGAAAGCATGCCAGATGTCAATTATGTTGGGGAAGCTCAAGCTACACAGGCTTCAGATAGCAAGATAAACCATCTCTATCCGCAGCTTCAGAGTATCTCTATTGATTTCGGTATCATGGAGCGAGCTGACAATGTATTGGTTATTCCCGGTGACTTTGGCTGGAATGATGTTGGAAGCTGGGACTCACTAGGTGCCATATTCAAGCCCGACGAGAATGGCAACATAATAAAGGCTGAGCATATCGGCATAGACACCAAAAACTGCATTGTATACGGAAACGGTAGACTCATCTCCACGATTGGCTTAGAGAGCCTGATAGTAGTCAATACCGATGATGCCTTGCTGATTTGTCCAAAGTCCAGGGCTCAGGACGTAAAGACAATAGTGGAAAAGCTCAAGCAGGATGGAAAGGGAGACTTGCTGTAGAGCGATATACAAAAGTAGATTTTGCTTTCTCAAGTTATATCAAAGTTGTTATAAAACTCACTAGTTACAAAACTTTTGTTATAAATTTTTTTATGTTTGCTAGTTATGAAATTTATTAGTTTTAAAGCTTATTATTAATATATATAAGTGCAGGAGGTAATCCATGCTTAACCCAAAATCAAAAATATTTGTTGCAGGACACCGTGGCCTTGTCGGGTCAGCTATTGTTAGAAGACTTGAAAAGGATGGCTGCAGCAATTTTGTCAATAGAACACATTCCGAGTTAGACCTTACAAACCAGGTAGCGGTAAATGAGTTTTTCTCTGCTGAAAGGCCTGAATACGTATTTCTGGCGGCAGCAAAGGTAGGCGGCATTTATGCCAACAACACCTACCCGGCAGATTTCATCATGCAGAACGAGCTGATTCAGTGCAATGTCATAAATGCCGCACATAAGTACAACGTAAATAAGCTTTTGTTCCTGGGCAGCTCTTGCATTTATCCCAAGTTATGTCCTCAACCCATAAAGGAGGAGTATCTTCTGACGGGTGCACTTGAACCTACCAACGAAGCTTATGCTTTAGCAAAGATTTCAGGGCTCAAGATGTGTCAGTTCTATAATGCACAATACAAAACAAACTTCATAAGCACTATGCCCACAAACCTATATGGGCCAAACGATAACTTTGATTTAAATAATTCTCACGTACTGCCAGCGCTCATGAGAAAGTTCCATGAAGCCAAAATTAATAATGCAAAGGAAGTAGTGCTTTGGGGTACAGGTACTCCACTAAGAGAATTTTTGCATGTTGATGATTTGGCGGATGCATGTGTTTATCTGATGAATAACTATAACGGCAATGATTTCTTCAATGTCGGAACAGGCAAAGAGGTTACTATTCTTGAGCTTGCTCAAATAATAAAAAGGGTAGTTGGGTATGATGGTCAGATTGTACTAGACAGTACCAAGCCCGATGGAACTCCTAGAAAGCTGCTTGATGTCAGCAGACTGGAGCGTGCAGGATGGAAGGCCTCAATACAGTTAGAGGATGGAATAGCCAGCACATATGACTGGTTTCTATCCAATTATTGCGGCCAATAGTAGAACTCAAAAATGCCCCTAAAATTTATCACAATACCATGCAACCTTTTTCAGTTAATTTACGTCTAAGTTACAAAAATACTTCTGGTTTAATCAAACCGTAATAAAGGCACAGAAAATTACCAAAATATTAATTTTTCTTTACGAGGAATTAATGGTATAATCCAATTTAGATATATAAAAGCAATAAATAGTGTTAGGGGTGTCGTATTTTGAGTAAAAAGATATTAATTGTTGATGATGAAAAAAATATAGCTGATATTTTGAGGTTCAATCTTAAGAAGGAAGGCTATGATACAATTGAAGCCTATGACGGTGAGCAAGCTATAGAATTGGCATTATCCCAAAATCCTGACTTGATTCTATTGGATATTATGCTTCCAAAGATGGACGGTTTCACTGTTTGCAGAAAACTCAGGCAAACTCTTTCAACTCCTATCCTGATGCTTACAGCAAAGGAAGAAGAAGTGGATAAAGTGTTGGGACTAGAACTTGGAGCGGATGATTATATAACAAAGCCGTTCAGTCCGAGAGAGCTTATGGCTCGTGTAAAGGCTAATCTAAGAAGGCTTACACCACCTGAAACTCCTGTAGGAGAACAATCACATGTAAATAAATACGGAGACCTTATCATTGATGTTGACCGTTATGAGGTTAGAAGAGATGATGAAGTTATTGAGTTGACCCTTAGAGAGTTTGAGCTGGTCAAATTCCTTGCCGCTCAACAGGGAACTATATTTTCAAGAGAAACCTTGCTTGAGAAGGTTTGGGGATATGAATACTATGGTGATGTCAGAACAGTTGATGTTACTGTGAGAAGAGTTAGAGAAAAGCTAGAGCAGGATCCCGCAGTACCTCAATACATTATTACTAAGCGCGGTGTAGGGTATTATTTTAACAAATTCTAATATCTAAAAGTTGAAAGGAAAATGCCGTTGCTATGAGGTTTTGGAGGCGTTTTGTAAGATTACTGCGAAGCCTGCAGTGGAAGTTAGTTTATATATTTATATCAATGTGTGCTGTTTTGGTGGTGGTTGTATATGTAGTAATAAACTCCGGACTAAGTACTATATATTACGACAGCTTCAAGACTGAGATCACCAATGGTTATAAGAATTGGGAATTATATCGTATAGTAAATAATACACCTATTTCCAATGAGGAGCTCATTAGCTGTTTCAAGGAAAAGGGCGACGACAAGAGCTATTTTGGTGTACGAGAATACTTAAAGATGACTATTATAGATATTAGTGAGGATAATAAGCCAACCAGAAATATTCTATACTCATCAGACAAGCAGTTCTCGGAAACTCCCGATAAGTTTGTAGAGAATTTATATTCAAACTCTGAAAATCTTATTTCAATATGGGCACAGAATAGCTTCAAGGAGAATAAGTCGCTTATAAAGGACGGGGACAACCAATATTTTGAGTATATATTACAGCCTAAGAACAGGCCTGATATAGTATTCTATTTTGCTTACCAAAAGGAAGCCTGGAGTGATATATTATCAAAATTCAATAGCCTTATTTTCACCAGTGCAATTATTGCGGTGTTTTTATCGCTTGTTTTGGGATATCTGCTTTCCAAAACAATTACCTCTCCAATAATTAGCGTTATGCACAAAGCAGAGAAGGTTGCAGAGGGGCAGTTTGACCAGCCTCTTGCTGTTAAGTCTGCGGATGAGATAGGAAACCTCACCAAGACATTCAACTACATGGCACATGAGCTCAAAAAGACTCTAGTAGAGATATCCAGTGAAAAGAACAAGGTTGAAACCATCATAAATTATATGGCAGATGGTATAATGGCGTATGGCCTCGATGGCAGAGCAATACACGTTAATCCTGCTGCTCGCAAACTGTTTGGAGATGAAGCTGAGGATATGTCCTTTGCTGAATTTGCAAAAACGGTTGGTTTAAAAGTTAAGATAGAAGACATAGTTTATTTTGAAAACTCTCCTGTTAGCGAATCAGATGCAATAATAGACGATATGTATGTTAAGGTTTATTTTGCAGTGTTTACAGATACAAATAAAAAACCTGAGGGTATTATTGTGGTGCTCCATGACGTTACCGAGCAGCAAAAGCTAGAGGCAATGAGGCGTGAGTTTGTTGCAAATGTTTCTCATGAGCTTAGAACACCTATCACCTCAATCAAGAGTTACACTGAGACCCTTCTAGACGGGGCTGCTGAAGACAAGGAAACCACAGAGCGTTTTCTCGCTGTAATCAATTCAGAAGCAGATAGAATGACGCGTCTGGTAAAAGACCTCCTGCAATTATCACGATTGGATAACCAGCAAATGAACTGGAAGATGCAGGGCATTTCGCTAGCAGCAATAACAAAGGAGATTGTTGAGAGAATGCAAATAGAAGCAGCTCAAAACAATCAAAAGCTAGAATGCTTTGTAATAGGTGATATCCCTATGATATCAGCAGATAAGGACAGATTGGAGCAGGTAATTGTCAACCTTATAAGTAATGCTCTCAAATACACCGCACCGGGTGGTAGTATCACAGTGTATGTTGGCAAGCTATATAATGACGTCTATATCAAGGTTACTGACAATGGTATTGGAATCCCAAATGATGCATTGCCACGTGTATTTGAACGTTTTTATAGAGTGGATAAAGCAAGGTCTAGAGACATGGGAGGTACTGGATTGGGACTGGCGATTGCAAAAGAAATAATACAGGCACATGGCGGTTCAATAAGCATTGCGAGTGAATATGGAAAAGGTACTGAGGTAACAGCTAAGCTGCCTTCTGCAGTGTAAAGTTATTTTAAATGGGATGTAATGGACTTGTAACATATAATATATTATAATTATATTAGAAATAGTTGGATTTACTTCTTTGTTGCTCAGCCAATAGGTTTCTTATGGGGTGAAAAAGTGAAAAAGAAAATATTAACTTTTATTATATTAATGTGTTTTTGTTTATCAGCCATTACAATACCTGCTTTTGCAGATGACAAGGTTATTGATATTACCAAGCCGGAAGGTGATATGGTATCAGACAAGGCTGTCATCTCCATTTGTGGATTATGTATTTATGATGAAACGTTCATCGAAGTTTATTACTTTGACTCAAAGGCTTCCGAATATAAGCTTCTCCCTACTGTTGAGGGAGACAATGTTGTTAAGGTTGGTAACGGTAAGATTTTTGCCAGGAATTATGAGCTTAAGTCAAAGGGTGACAACAGCATAAAGATTAAGGCATATACAGCAAAAACCAAAGATAAACCTCAAGAAAACTTTTACACAATTTCAGTATCAGAACCAAAGAAAAAGAACTGGGCTGAAGAAATCAAGGACGGCGTTATAAATCTTGTTGATTTCCTTAAAAAATTATAAGATGGATAAGAACAGTGCATAGAAGAAAATACGGATATTATACTGAAAAATTTAAGACATTATTGTTAGCCACACTGGTGGTTACATGTATCATACAGGTAGGAATTCTGTGGAGTAGTCAATCCGGCAGTTTTCCTTTTTCTTTTTTAGGTTCAGTTTTTTCATCAAACCCAATGTCACAGGCTACCTCGGATGATATAAAAGGAGATTTTGTGAGGCCTTACAAGGTCATTTTGTCATCCGGATATGAAAGTGATCATTTTATTATCGAAAACGGTTCGGAAGATTACAAACTTCTATGGGAAAATGCGAGTAAATACCTTGCAAAGGTATTGGGGGACAAGCCCAAGCAGGTTATAGATTATAATCCTGACGATTGGGGCAGGTTAGTTGCTTCGAGACCTTATGCATTCGAGTTCAAGACCTCTATACCTATTGAGCTTATAGAGTGGGCGATAGAGACCAAGAGTTCCAGCGAAGGGCCTAGAGATATATACAAGTTCATTATCAGTCCTAATGATACTGACAATAATTATAGCGATATGATATACATAAGATCATCTAATAAGATATTTGTCTATGAAATGCCAAAGGGTACTACAAACTCAATTGGAGCAGAGACCTTCCTTAGGCTTTACAATTCATATACAAATAGTCCAAATGCAAAGAATTATGAGTTTGCATTTGAAAAATTTAGAACTAAACAGGGTGCTATTTCCCAGGATATACTTACACCTATTACAAAAATAAGCTACGAATTATATCCTGATACTGAAATAAGCCCACTATTCGAGAGTAGCATACAAAATGGCAATTATGACCTGGATTCTATATCGGAGAAGTTATTCGGAGACTCCGTAAATGACCTTTTCCCTGATTATGATGGAAATGGAGCACTGGTTTTTAAAAATGGTGAAAACATTTATAGAATATACAAGGATTCAACCATTGAATACAGGTATATTGGATTTCAGGTTGCAGCAGATAAGCCAAATATTTTAGATGCCTACAAAAAGGCCATTACATTTATGATTGAGCACAGCAAGCATAATAAGCTTCTCTCAGGTGTAAATGTATACCTTAAATCAGTAGAGGAAAATAATCAGTCGTACGTATTCCAGTTTGATATTACAATAGACACAAAAGATGGACAGGTTCCGGTACTGGTAAATAATTATGATGTAGCTGGTAATAAGCTATCGAGTATGATTTCCATTGAAGTAAATAGCAAGAGAGTGGTGCATGGACAATGGATAGCAATGACATTTAAACCTTCTGAGTATAGCAAGGAGTATCAGCTCAATATCTCAGAAGTTGCAGATAATCTTGCTATTAACTACCCTACACTTGATACTGCCAAGATATCAATCCAAGATGTAGAAGCATGCTATGTATTAAAATATACTGGTAAGACAATTTCTGTTTCACCGAGAGTCGCGATATTTACCGACGATAATTTTTATGATATACCGCTAAAGCAGACCGAAAAGAAGTAATGAGGGGCATAATTTATGGATTGGAAACGTGCTAAAAATATACTTTTAATTACCTTTATAATACTTAATATGTGCTTGTCAGTTATTTTATACAACACTTATAAGGTTGAAGAGGTGTCGGATGATACAATAAGAAATACTAGAAAGATACTAGAACTCAATAATGTTCGTATCGAGTGTCCTATTCCAAATGAGATAGTAGAAGATCATATGCTTCAATACGAGGAACAGGAACTAAACCGCAATGAGATTCTGAAATGGTTATTTGGTAGCACTTACCAAAACATAAGGATAGGCAGATATGTAAATGGGAGTAAAGTACTCGAATTTAAAACACCATATTACTTTATATACAAGGATAGTAATCCTGGGATTGATATTAGTAAAATAACAAATAGAGATAGTGCCGATGCGTTTGTTAAGTCCTTTTTTAAAGGTGCATGCGTACCTCTTGATACCGAGTTTGTAATAGATGGGCATTACCCAGCCCTAAAAGAAGGGGATAGCATCAAAATAATGTACAAGGGTATATATGAGGGTCATAGCGTATTTGATAACTATGTAAATGTTGAAATTGATAAGAGTGGCGCTTTAACAGTAGAATACAGCTATAAAAGGCCTTTAAATATTACGCCCAGCAATCAAAACGTATCCCCTGCTTTTGAAGTCCTTATTAACAAGATGACCAACCAACCAGGAATTGATATAATTCAGGTGGATATAGGTTTTAAAGGGTATACCAGCGTCGAAGATACAAAAACGTTATATGAAGGACTTGCATGGAGAGTTGTAACTTCCAGCGGAGATGAATTTTACTTTAACGCAAGAAATGGAGACCCTATATTTTAGCACCATTAGCATCCTAATAAATGCCGAAATAAATATTATATTGCATATAATTGGTATAGAATAATTGCATACTTAATGATATAATAGTGTGGAATAATTCTGGGGTTCTTGTTTTTGCTTGTTAACATATTAGTTTTTTTACAAGAATTTTGCGAGAAATTTACTTAAGCAACGAAGGATAAAGGCAAATATTCTACCATTTAGTTGGTGTTAGAAGGTTGGTGTAAATAGATTTGGAAAAGTTTATTATAAACGGTCCATGTGCTCTCTCAGGGGAAGTTACTATTAGTGGTGCAAAGAATGCTGCAGTGGCTATTTTGCCCGCTGCACTTATGATAGATGGCGTTTCTAGAATAGAAAATGTACCCAATATTATGGATGTCAAGGTTCTGATAGATATTCTTGGCAAATTAGGTGCAAATATTACTGTAGAAAATGAAAATACAATTATATGTGATTCGACAAAGGTAAATACTTGGACGGCTCCATACCAATTAGTAAAGAGCATGAGAGCGTCCTATTATTTATTGGGAGCACTGCTTGCCAGATTTGGTAAAGCAGAAGTTTCCTTGCCCGGGGGCTGCGATTTTGGGTTTAGGCCAATTGACCAGCACATCAAGGGTTTTCAAGCGATGGGAGCATCTGTAGAAATAGAACACGGCATTGTAAAGATATCAGCGGAGGAACTTACGGGTGCACAGATTTATCTTGATGTTGTAAGTGTTGGTGCTACTATTAACCTTATGCTCGCAGCAGTTATGGCGAAGGGACAGACTATTATTGAAAATGCGGCAAAAGAACCTCATGTGGTTGATGTTGCCAATTTCTTAAATGCCATGGGAGCTAATGTTAGAGGCGCTGGTACAGATGTTATAAAGATAAAAGGAGTTCCTGGATTAAAAGGCGGAGGCACTCATTCAATAATTCCTGATATGATAGAAGCCGGCACATTCATGATTGCGGCGGCTGCTACAAAGGGTGAGGTTGTTGTAAAGAATATCATACCAAAGCATATGGAGTCACTAACTGCAAAGCTTATTGAGATGGGTATAAAGGTAATTGAGGATGAAGACGCTATCACCATTTCAAATAGTGGTGTCGTTAAGAATGTCAACATTATGACATTGCCATACCCTGGCTTTCCTACCGATTTGCATCCTCAGGCAGCAGTGTTGCTTACTTTAGCCAAGGGACTCAGCACAATTACTGAGGGAGTCTGGGACTCAAGATTTCAGTATGTTGACGAGCTCAAGAGAATGGGCGCAAAGATACGAGTAGAAGGTAGAATTGCTGTTATTGAAGGTGGAATACCTATTTCCGGTGCTCCAGTTAAGGCAACCGATTTGAGAGCAGGAGCTGCAATGGTATTAGCAGGTCTTATAGGTAGCGGTACTACAGAAATAACAAACATTAAATATATTGATAGGGGCTATGAAAATCTGGTTAATAAGCTAAGAGCGCTTGGAGCAGATATTTCACGAGCACCACTAGAGGAGTAAATATCTACAATAGTATTAGTGTATAGAGCTAATGCTAATACAAAGAACTAAAAATAGGGATATGCAAATAATGCAATCTCACACATAAACTAGTAGGCTAGCAGGAGAATATAAATGATAAAATTTTGCAGTTTGTTCAGCGGAAGCAGTGGTAATGCCTTATTTATAGGGACAGAACGTACCAAGCTTCTGATTGATGCAGGCCTTAGCGGAAAGAGAATTTTAGAGGCGCTTTGTTCTATTGGTGAAAATCCAGCAGAACTCAGCGCTATATTAATTTCACATGAGCATGTAGATCATGTTAGGGGAGCGGGAATTCTGTCAAGAAAACAGGATATTCCTATCTATGCAAACGAGTCTACTTGGGAGGCAATGGAGACTGGTATAGGACCGGTTAAATTAGTGAATAGAAAGTGTTTTACGACGGGTGACTGCTTTGAAATAGGAGATATCTGCGTTAGGCCGTTTAGCATTCCACATGACGCAGCTGAGCCGGTAGGATATAACTTTATGGCAGAGGGAAAGAAAGTTACTACTGCTACCGATATAGGGCATGCTACAAATGAATTGATTGATAATATATCTGAAAGTGACCTTTTGTTGTTAGAATCAAATCACGATATAGAGATGCTCAAGGTTGGTCCGTATCCTTGGCCGCTAAAGAAGCGTATTCTTGGAGACCATGGACATTTATCAAATGAAATAGCGGCTAAAATTATAGCGTATATGGCGGAAAAGGGTGGCAAAAAGTTTATACTTGGTCATTTAAGCCATGAAAACAACTTTCCGGAATTAGCATATCAGACAAGCTATAATGCCTTGACTGAAAAGAAGATTGCTGTTGGCAGCGATGTAATGTTAGAAGTAGCGCGCCGAGACAGGGCGGGAAGTATAAATATTCTGTAGATAGTGCACAGCGAATGTAAGACCACATCAAGACAGGGTTGGCAGTATAGATATACTTTAGGATAGATATAGAGTACATTAGTACACCAAGTCAGGGCAGGTAGTATAGATATTTTGTAAGAAGCACAGAGAGATAGTGTGATTAGCACAAATCATAATAAAGAATATTATGTAGTACAAATACATTTTAGATAATAATTAATATATTATCATGTATTAGCGAGAATCAATCGGGTGATATTAATACATCATTATTAATTATATTTATTTCTCGGATACAAATAAGGAATCACTATGAAGATAACCATTGCAGCAGTAGGAAAATTAAAAGAAAAGTATTTAAAGGACGCGATTGCCGAATACAAGAAGAGGCTTTCGCGTTTTACTGATATAGAACTAATTGAGGTTGATGACGAGCATGCCCCTGATAATCTAAGCCCTGCGCAAGAACAGCAGGTAAAACAAAAGGAGGCTGAACGTCTCTTGAAGCGTGTAAAAGAAGGAAGCTATATAGTATTATTAGATGTATCAGGTGACCAAATAGACTCGGAAGGTTTTTCAAAAAAACTTGACAGTATTATGTTGTCAGGTGGCTCTCATATCACATTTATAATAGGCGGAAGCTTAGGGTTGGATGAAAGCCTTATTAAGGCTGCAAGCTACCGAATATCGCTATCCAAAATGACATTTCCTCACCAGCTTGCAAGGGTTATATTGCTCGAGCAGGTTTACCGTGCGTTCAAGATAATGCGTAATGAAACGTATCATAAGTGAGTCCACTAATTTATCTTATAATTTATCATGGTATAGGAATTTATAAAAGGTTTTACATATACTATTTCTCTGACGATGTTTGGAGTATAATAACTTTACTTTCGTATAACACGCAGTCTATTTATGATATAATACTTATGTAAGGAACTGTAAATAAGGAGGGATAGAATATGACCCTTGCAAAGAAAATTGAACAAGTATTAAAAGGCGAGTTAAGGCCAGAAAGCATAAAAACAGTAGTTGAAATAGCGGAATTTTTAAAGTTTAAAGAGAGCCAAAAAAAGTGGAATGAAATTAACCAGTCTGAACCTGAATATATTACTACAGAGGAACAAGCCCATCTTGAAGAGGCAAAAGCAAAGGGAGAATTTGTTGACCAGGACGACCTGCTAAAAGAATTGGGGATAAATAAAGATGATATACAGAATTAAGTTAACTAATTAACATCATATACATTAAAATTATTGAATTCATGACTAAAGTATTAATTGGAAAAAAAGTCGGACATTTCTAAAACTCATATGATATTATATTCTCATCTTAAGATATTTGAGGAGCGCGTCCTTATGAATTATTATGAGCGGATACAAAAATCCATTGAGTACATTGAAACCAATATTGAGAATGAGATTGACTTAAATCACGCAGCCAGAGAGGCTTTTATGTCGCAGTCAAACTATTATCGGATGTTTTTTGCTCTTGTAGGCTTTACAGTAAAGGAGTATATACGACAACGAAGAATAAGCCTTGCAGCATCTGAGCTGCATAGCAGTGATAGTAAAGTGATGGATATTGCTATTAAGTATGATTTTGAAAGTCAAGACTCATTTTCCAGAGCATTCAAACGTATTACAGGATTTTTGCCCAGTCAATTCAGACAAAATCAGTCAGTATATAGTTTTGAAAGGGTGAGTGTTATGGATAAATATTTTGAGATTCAAGATAGTGGGTTGCTTGAAAAGTACCCAGATATTAAGGTGTTAAAGAACCTTGAACCAATGAGGGTAGCGTACTACTGTTATTATGGAACAAACCCTGAACATCAAGCATTTTCAGTGGTAAGTGAATGGCTCAAGAAAAGCGGTTTGGATATGGAGAAGGATGGCCTAAGAATATTTGGGTATAACAGCCCTGATCCTGCCACTCCAACTCAAGAAGAGTATGGGTATGAGATTTGCGTGACAATAAATGACACGGTACAGGTAAATGATGAAAAAGTAAAAACTAAGATACTAGAGGGCGGCCTTTATGCTGTTTCGGCAGTTAAGAGAGGCATAAATGGTGATGTTGGAGAAGAAATAATGAAGGCATGGCAGCGCTTTAGGAACTGGATTCAAGACAGTAAGTATATCTATGGAGGGCATCAGTACTTAGAGGAGCATTTAGGCTTTGATGATGACTTTAATCATGTTGGTGGGGTTGACTTATATATGCCGATTATGGAGCGTTCCGAATTAGATAATACTAAGACCTTTGTGGATGTTGAACCAATGTGGACTGCTTCATATACTGTGACGGGGGATAACGCAATTGAAAATGGGCGAGAATTTCTTTTAAACTGGGCTAAGGATAGAGGGTTGTTTGATGATGGTAAAGTGCATAGATTTTTTGGTTACTATAATCATGAGAGGATGGGACAAAAGGACTTCTTCTACAAGATTCATGTAACCGTTGATAAGGATTTTGTTACTAATGATGATAATATTCAGTTAGAGCAGTTTAATGGTGGGCATTACGCTGTTATGAAAGCACAATATAGATACTTGGGTGGAGCATGGAGTGAATTTATTAATTGGATCTCAAGAAGCCCTAAATACTCCTTTGGAGATTGGTGGTTTTTCGAGGAATATATGATTGATAAGCCAGTTATAGAAATGGATACTGAAATTGAGCTACATATGCCTGTTAAATTAAAAGAATAAAGAACTTGTAAAAGCTTGAAGTAGTAGATATACTTCAAGCTTTTACTATGTAAGTATGTAGTGTAATCTGCATTTATTATATGGTTGCATTTATTATATGGTTGTATTTAGTACAAGGTTGCATTTAGTACAAGCTGAATGTCATCAAAGTTAGCAAGTCGTCAAGTTTTTATGTGATACAAGTTTGCACGTAATTAAGGTTACCAAGTCGTAAAGTTTACAAGGGTTAATTATGCTGAGGTAAGCTTTAGTCCAAATATACCTATCAATATTAAACCTAGAAAAACAATTCTCTGCATACTAAGAGCTTCATTGAAAAGGAAAATTCCCAATATTACTGTACCCAAGGCACCAATTCCCGTCCAGATAGCATATGCAGTACCTATTGGGAGTGATTTTGTTGCTAGTGACAAGAGATAAAAGCTTATTATCATCCCTCCTAAAGTAATCAAGGATGGATATAATTTTGTAAATCCATGAGAGTATTTAAGCCCCATAGCCCATATTACTTCAAAAATTCCTGCAATAAAAAGATAAACCCACGCCATTTTGATTCTCACCTCCTTTGGTTAAAAAATAAAGCCTGAAAGATATCATCTTGATACCTCCCAGGCTTTTATCCCTCCGTGACACAGCCATACAGCTGTGAGTTACCTCTTGGTCACAAGGCCAGTAAACATAAATGCAAGCAAACTGTTAGCAGATTCTATTTGAATGCTGATATTTGCTTTCTATTAGTGCAAACTGCGGAACCCTAGATAACTTATTAATACAACTTTTCGCATACTAAAGTGTAGTTTGTTATATAACTTAAGTGTAGTAAGTTATATAACTTAATGCAGTTGGTTATATAACTTAATGTTGCTTGTTATGTGACTTAATATATTTTGTTATTTAACTTAGCGTAGTTAATTATATATACTTTCAAAAAACAAGTCAATTATATTGTATATTTATCAGTTAATTATACTATATATTTGTTAGACAATTATCGTATTTTATAGAGGCATTAGTCTTATAACTATCATTCATTACATTATATTTATCAGTAATTAACTTATAAGTATACCTTGTATTCTTTAGTTTTATGTAATCTTAGTATATATAATCTCAATACGTTTAAGTATACGGTGTACTTATACAGCATGTTCCTCAAGTATGTTTTTTAGTGCTGCAATTGAACTGGTATGAGATCGTGCGATCTTTATATTCCGACCTTTAACTTCGCTCAAGGCACAGCGTATCATTTTGTGAGAAACGGTACTAGTAAACAAAACTAATAAATCAGGGCTTCCAATATTCTTGAGACTACTGGACATTTTGGGGTATACTTTCGCTTTACATTTGTACTCAACGCAAAGGTTTTTATATTCGCGGAGCATACATTCGTTTCCTCCTACTATTACTACACTCATAATAATCCTCCTTCTTTTAACTCTCCTAATTAAATCTTCTCTTATCTTAAATATGTTTATATTTCTTATATATTTTTCTTCTCTTTTTTGGTTTGGATAACATGACGGACTGCAGTGATTGGGTGTGAGAATATCATTCTCGGCCCGGAAAACCGCATTACCTCACGAATTTTTTCTCGCATGGCAGGCTTATAGCAATGCACCTTACAGTTTGAGCAAAAGGTCTTGGTTTCCATAAAAGGACACTTATCGCTACGAAGCCTTGAGTAAGTATCTAGTTCTGAGCACTCCTTGCAAAGACCAGGTTTGCCCCCATGCTTCTTTTTGCAATACAGGGCAATCATCTGTGAAACCAGTTCTTTTTCTTGCTCTCTCTTTGTCAGAATATTCTTTGAAATTGCTATTACCCTCCCCTCAGATAGTGTATTTAGTTAGCAACAGCTAACTCATAGGCATAAAATATGCGGCCCCAACCGTGGTTAGTCACCGCTAACTAGTAATATCATACTTTCTTTTATGTGGAAAGTCAATGAAAAAGAAAATATTAATAAAAAAAATAAGAGAAAAGTATATGCTTTTCTCTTATTGGAGCTGGCGGACGGAATCGAACCCCCGACCTGCTGATTACAAGTCAGCTGCTCTACCTGCTGAGCTACGCCAGCGTAATGGTGGGAACTATAGGGCTCGAACCTATGACCCTCTGCTTGTAAGGCAGATGCTCTCCCAGCTGAGCTAAGCTCCCATTAGCTGTGAATTAATGTGCAGTCGTTGTCTGCAAGAGGTATTATAGCATAGCGGTTTTTGGTAAGTCAACTATTATTTTTATGTTAATATTTGCTATTGCTTTGTTGTCTGTGCACCTTATAATTTTATAGCCATATAAATTGTCTTTATAGCCTTAACAACTGTCTTTATAACTCCAAAATTATATTTACCAAATAATTATTTATTTTTATATGAAATTTTGTAATAATATAGCTATACAAAAAACAAATAGGAGGAGTGATTACATGATACCAACCCCACATATAAATGTTAGTGAAAAGGGTATTATTGCCGAAACTGTATTAATGCCCGGAGATCCATTGCGTGCAAAGTTTATAGCAGAGACCTACCTAGAGGATGCTCAGCAGTTTAATACTGTTAGAAATATGTTTGGCTATACCGGTACCTACAAGGGCAAAAAGATTTCAATAATGGGTTCAGGTATGGGAATGCCATCAATAGGTATTTATTCATATGAATTATTCAACTTTTATGGAGTAAAAAATATTATTAGAATAGGTTCATGTGGAGCTATACAGGAAGATGTAAAGATAAGAGACATTATTTTGGGTATTTCGGCTTCGACAAACTCCAATTATGCCAGCCAGTACGGTTTACCGGGAACATATGCACCAACCGCGTCCTGGGAGCTTGTGAGGAAGGCTGTTAAAGTAGCAGAAGACAAGGGGATAGATATCAAGGTAGGAAATATTCTCTCTTCCGATATTTTCTATGATGATGATAAGGATGTATGGAAGAAGTGGGCTAGAATGGGCGTACTGGCTATTGAGATGGAAGCGGCTGCTTTATATATGAATGCAGCAAGAGCTGGTGCAAATGCACTATGTGTGCTTACTGTATCTGATTCACTTGTAACGCATGAGCTCACTACTGCTGAAGAAAGACAAACTTCATTTACCAGCATGATGGAGATTGCTCTTGAGTTAGCATAAAATGTTTTTGGGTGATAAATCAAATGGATTAATATAATGCTTTAATATGTTGATAAAATAAGGTTAGATACAATGCATTAATATGATGCTTTAATATGTTGATAAATACAGAAAAGAGCCAATTCATTAAGATTATGCTTTAATATATTGATAATTCAGCATGAATTCTATGGATTAAAATAATGCATTAAATACATTATAGGATCAAATGTATTAAGATAATACACAACAATTCTATTACAATAAAAAACGGATTATATTAACAAAACGGCTTAATACCCACATATCAGGTGCTAGGCCGTTTTGATTTTATTAGAATTAGAACCTAATTTTATTAGAACCTGATGACATTATTATATCTAAAAGTTACATTAAACTCCTAATCTTCATTGTTCTTTTTACCGCTCCTCAAAGTAGTCCTGAAAATCTTACCCTTCAGATCCTGCCAGCAGAAGGGGAAAAGAGGATATAGGTAACTGTCTCCTGTCAATGTTCTTGTAAAGCCAAGAACAATAATCATAAATAGTATTCCTGCAAGAAAGCCCCAACCATTGAATACCCAGACAAGAATAAGCAATACAATCCTGAAAAACTTTACGGCATAGCTGAGCTCAGTGCTTTGTTGTGAAAAGGAACCGATTGTAATAAATGCCATATAAAGTATAGTTTCTGGCACAAACCATCCAACCTGTACAGCGAAATCACCAAGTATCAAGCCACCTATAATACTAAGTGAGGTACCCAACGAACTTGGGGTGTTTAATGACGCAAATTGTAAGCCATCTACTGCAAATTCAAGTATTAGAAACTGTAATATCAGCGGGATAGCCACATTTTCTTTTGGTCCAATGAATTGTAGCCAAGGTGGCAGGGCTGATATGTTTTGTGTTGCAAGTAGCCATAGGGGCGTAAAAATGAGGGTCAGTAGAAATACGGTGTTACGAATTATTCTTATATAGTTACCTGTTATTACAGGGTAGTAGTAATCCTCTGCCTGCTGTATAAAGTCAAAAAACGTGGTAGGTACCAATATAATATTAGGAGAGTTATCTATTATAATGACTATTTTTCCCTCAAGCAGATGAGACACAGCTACATCAGGCCTTTCTGTATATCGCGCCTTCGGAAAGGGGTCAAGTCTGCTAGACTTAATAATTCCTTCGATAAGGGACTCTTGAAGCATAGTTACACTTCTTACATCTAGATTGAGCAGCCTTCTTTTCACTTTGTCCAATTTTGTTTTATCAACAATGTCTTCAATATACCCAAATACAATATCAGTCTTACTTCTGTTGCCAATATTAATCATTTCAAAGGTAAGCTTGGGGTCTCTGATTCTTCTCCTAATCAGTGCAGTGTTGAAAACTATTGTTTCAACAAAGCCATCCTTTGAACCCTTTGTAGTTTTTTCAAGGTCGGGTTCTTGAATAGAACGTGTTGGAAAGGTTCTAAGGTCCAATATAATAGCATCTGAAAACCCATCAACCAAAAGAACGGTTGGCCCCGAAAGAACCTGCGTAATAATATTTTCAACATCGGTTTCTAGACTTGTTTCGGTATATGACACCTGAGTATCACAAAATTGCTCTGCATTTTGAAAGGAATTCATATTTTGGGGTGAAATGCTTTGAAATTGTGCTAAAATACGTTGTGCAATATCATCCTTGATAAATCCATCCATAAATAGCATGTACGCCTTTTTACCGCCAATAACTAATCTTTTTTCTATAATATCAAAGCTTGAATCTATATTTAAATGTGCACGCAAAAGTGATATATTTTGTTCCAAGGAACTAGTAATCTTTATGATTAGTCACTCCGATCTATTAAAGATATAGATATAATTTTCTATAAGTTTCTAATTTATTCTTGATTAATGTGCATAATAAGAGTAAAATTATCGAGATTAAACATTGTAGGAGATATTAATAATGTCACGAAAAAGTAAAATATACTACTTTGCACTTGCGGCCATAGTCTGCTTTGTTGATTTAATATCTAGTGGGAACAATGGATTTGTTGAACTATTACTTGTTCTGCTCTCCTCTATAATAGTTTTTCATATGGGAAAGATTCACTTTAGTACCACCAGGATTTCTTACCTGGTACTATTAATAGCGAATATAGCCGTGCTAGTGCTGACTTATTACCACCGTGTATACTTAGTAAATATATTACTTCTCTCATGGCTTATATATAAGGTCATTACTCCCAAAATACTTAATTATAAGTGGCTGTTTGAAATCTCGGTTGCAATAGCCTTTCTAATGACATATATTTCTGCTCTGTCGAAACATAGCTTTCCTTTATTTATATTTGTTTTCTACCCAGTTTACCTTGCGGGCTGCAAGGTAAGGGATAAGAATATAGTTAAAAACGTTAAAAGTATAGCTTTTGTAGTTGCCAACCTTATTATTTCGGGTCTCGGATTAGCAGCATTTATATATAAGTCTCTTGGCAAAAATATTATTGATGATATATTGTTTCTAAATATTAAGGCTGTGGGCACTGTTACAGCAGTAATCCTTCCTTTTATAGCAATTCTTCTTATATGGTTTTGCATAAGTCTTAATATGCTTCTCAAAATAATTTCACTTCGTTTTACACACAAGGTCTATTTATCTGATTTTGATGTATTAACATATAGAACTCCTGTGTTAAGCATGATATATTATTTGGGAGTAGTCTTCTTTATAACTTATTTGACGCAGTTTTCAATAAGGTTAAATGTGTATCGAGCATTGGTAGATATGTTTGATCCTCATGTACTTTTCAATGTTTTGCTTATTGCTGGAATTTATATGCTCATTTGTTCATTGTTGGGCAGGGGTATTGCCAATATAATAGTGGGCTTGCTCACTGTTGTAGTAGTAATAGCTAATGCAATTAAAATTAAATACTTTAATGAGCCTTTTTATCCATGGGATGTATACCTTATAAAAAATCTTTTTGGCATAGCTGAAGGATATATATCTCTACCAATTGTTATAGGAGGTATAGTTGTATTATTAGCTACTGCTATTACTCTTATAGTTATATTCAGAAAACGTGTAGCAAAAGCCCTCAAACCAAAAATCTCATTATTCATAATGATTTTTTCTTTACTTTTGTTTGGAATAAATGCTTTTATCCTTAATACACCTCAGCTTACTTCACAACTTAATATTCAAAAGTCATGGTATATAGGCAAGGCGGAAATGCTGGCAAATGGTGTATGGGTACAGAATTATTTCTATCTATCGGACTTGGACAAGTATTTAAACAAAGCACCTACTGGCTATAGCTATGAAAAAATAAAAGAACTTGATGAAAAATACAGTAGAGAGAACCAGACGCAGACAAAAGAAGAAATGCCAAATGTTGTTGTTATAATGAGCGAAAGCTTTTGGGATGTTTCAAAATTGGAGGGAGTGTCATTTAATAAAAACCTATATGAAAACTTAAATAAGTTTCAAAAGGGTGAGCTAGCACCTCCTGCTATTGGTGGAAGTACTGCCAATACCGAGTTTGAGGTATTAACAGGCATGTCCATGTACTTTATAAACCCAGGTGTAATTCCGTACAATGTTTATCTAAGAACTGATACTAGCAGCATAGCAAGAGTTTTTAGGGATAATGGTTATGATACGACAGCAATGCATCCGAACTCAGGGTGGTTCTATAACAGGGACAAGGTATACAAGTATTTTGGGTTTGATAAGTTTTACGATGTATATTCCTTCAACAAGAGCGACTATAAGGGAGGCACGGTTTCGGATGATGCGCTAATTAATAAAATAATAGGGAAGCTTGAGGATAAATCTAGCGATAAGCCGCAGTTTATTTTTGCGATTACCATGCAGAATCATGACCCATACAATGATAAATATGAGAGTACAGATATAACGGTCAAATCTGATGTTCTGAGCGACGAAGAAAAAAATATAATGACAAATCTGGCACAGGGGCTATATGATTCTGATCAAGCATTAGGAAAACTAATTAGCTCAATAGAGAAAAGTGGAAAACCTACGTTGGTATACTTTTTTGGAGACCACGCTTCTAGGTTCGGCAGCGTACAGGATTATTATAACTTGTATGATAGATTGGTAAATACAGATAAAGCAGAGGATTATTTAGGCAAGCTTAAGTATTATTTAACACCGGTTGCTACATGGTCTAATTACCATGAAATGAGGTCCTTCCCCAATATTATTTCACCTACTCATTTAACCTATGAGATATTGAAAGATGCTGGGGTTAAATATCCAAACTACTTCAACATTCTTCCGGAATTGGAGAAGAAGTACCCCATTATGCACATTCAAAATCCACAACTGGTAAATAACGAGGATATTCTTGTAAAAGATTATCAAATGCTACAATACGATGTACTATTTGGTAAAAAATTCTACAAATAATTATTCCAAATATTGACTTTTATTCATTAAATTATATAATAGTTCATACAGGAGATGTGTTTGTATGACTATTACTATTTATTCGTACACCTTATTGGTTGTATCTTTATTTGCTATTTCTATCTATCTATACAATATTATTCGCAGCATTAGAAAAGGATCAGCTAATCCTGTTTCTATTGTGTTTATATCCTTCAATGTAGTAATGCTTATTTGGAGTGTTTCTTTTGCCATTTTCCATTTTTCTCAGGATTGGCTTATTAGTCGGTTTTGGTATAAAGTTGGAGCAGTAGGGTATTGCCTCTTTATACCATTAATGCTTCACTTGACATTACTTGTACTTATAAAGCATAGAATAACCCATTATAGATGGCTACTAGTCATATCCAGTATAATAGGTATCATGTTCGTTATTGCTTGTGTAGAATCAGATCTTTCATTTTTACATTTTACCTACAGCAATGGTGTCTGGAATCATGGCTTTTTATATGTTCCGGCTTGGTATGTTCTTTACCTTTTATATTTTATTTTTTGTACTAGTGTATGCTTGTACATGGCCGCAAAGAGCTTTTTTTCAGAGTCTTCAGAACAAAAGATTCAAGGGAAAATTATACTTGCCTCAATATTATTCTGTACTATCTTAGGCATGTTTGTAAATGTCATTGCCCCTGCTCTTAAGCTAACATTTATACCATCAATATGTGATATATGCATTATTGTTTATCTATATGCAATGAGGTATATAATTGAACACTATGATCTTATAAACATATGCCCTGAAATAGTAGCCACTGATATTTTAGAAAGAATTGATGATATGGTTTTCTTGACGGATGCTGAAGGCTTGATAATATTTTTCAATGAATCGGCAGGAATTAATATTAAGTATAAATCACATGAGCTATATGGCAGACACATTTCCACTATAGTTGGAGATAATAGCTCCTTATTTAAGACCAATACTAGTATAAATACGCAAGTAGAAATATATACTTCTGAAAGAGAAGCAATACCTGTGAGAGCATCTATTTCACCAATTAGATGCTTTAAGGATAACATAGGCAGATTATATGTATTTCATGACCTACGCATGCTGTTTCAATTAGGACAGGAGGTCTCACAAAAGCAGACACTGGCCAACACAGTAATTGCGGCAAATGAGAAACTAACAGAGTTGGATAGAATGAAGTCTGAATTTCTATGCAATATATCTCATGAGCTCAGGACACCTCTTAATCTTATTATCAGTAGTTTACAGCTTATGGATAAAAAGGATAGTTCCAAAGAAATAGATTTGGATGCATATAGAAAGTACTTCAATATAGTACTTCAAAACAGCTATAGATTGACCAGGATGGTAAATAACATTATAGATACTACAAGAATAGATTCTGGATATCTCCATATGTACCAGTCTAATAACGATATTGTTCATTTTGTGGAAGATATTGTCGATGGGGTAAGGATATATGCCCAAGAAAAGGGTTTATCAATAACGTTTGATACAGAAATTGAAGAAAAGATTATTGCTTTTGATCCTGACAAGATTGAGAGGGTTTTTCTCAATCTATTATCTAACGCCATTAAATTCACCAATAAAGGTGGAGAAATATCTGTAGCTATAAAAGATGGTACTGATTTTATAGAAATTTCTGTTGGGGATACGGGAATAGGTATTTCAAAGCAAGACCAGGAGATTATCTTTGATAAATTTATTCAGGCTGATAAATCACTTGCGAGAAACTGTGAAGGTAGTGGTATAGGCCTTTCGCTTGTTAAGGCCCTGGTAGAAATGCATAAAGGAAAAATAACATTACAAAGTGAACTAAATAAGGGTAGTGTATTTACTGTAATTCTGCCCACTTATTTAATTGAACAGGACAATGAAATTTATACGCAATATAGCACCGGTTTTGGAAAACAAAAATTGAACATAGAATTTTCAGATATTTACTTATAATATTCTATATTTAGAGTATATTTAATTGATTTACATAATTTATGACAACCTTTTATCTCTTAAGTTTACAAAAAACCTTATCAAATCAAAAAAGGATTTTTTTATAGTTTGGCGAATAGTTTAATCAAGACGCTTGTTTTGGAGGGAGATGAGCAGGTGATTATTAGTACCGATTTTACTATCGCATATAAATGCATAGCGTGTGGCACTTTCGAGTTCATCAGCGTTAACCTTTTCAGGCTATTGAGGCAAAAAAATATAAAAGAGCATTGTAGATGTGGACAGGCGCAAGCTGAAATAAGACATTTAGAAGATAGAATTTCTATCTTGGTTCCATGCATTGCTTGTGGTACAAATCATGAGTATATCGTAAGTATAAACGAACTAAGCCAGAAAAAGATTATTAATTTTATTTGTGAGTATACGGGAGTTGAACATTGTTTTGTAGGCAATGATTATTCTGTGCGAGAATGTGTTGACTCCTTGGAACGTGAAATGGATTCAATGATGGATACATTAGGTTATGAGAGTTACTTTGCAAATTCTCAGGTTATGCTTGAAACTATCAACAGAATTCATGATTTAGCAGAAAGCAAAAGGCTTATTTGCCAATGCGGCTGCAAGGAAGTAACCATAAACCTGTACTACAAGGGTGTATTTCTTAGATGCTCTAGGTGTCCCAGCTACAAATTTATTGCTGCTGCTTCAAATATGGATCTCAAGATCACTCTAGCAAAGAAAAACATTGTACTAACTGATAAAAAGACAAAAGTGTTTGCCCCTATTTAATAAATATTTTTGCAGCAAGAAGATGAATAATGCCAAAAATAATGTAAATAATATGTCTGTGTGGGAATTTTATACAGATAATCTTTATTGTGATTGACATGCTTTTACACTTTTGATATAATAATTTTCAATAAAGATATTCAAATAATCTCGTCTTACAAGTAATTTGAATAAATTTCGTTTAGTTCATTTTTTATTTTCCTATACCATAAAATATAAGTTCGTATTAAGGTAGGTGTACTATGGATCTTGTTAATTTACAAGCAAAAACACTAGAAGATTTGCGCTATATTGCCAAAATGATGGGTTTAAAAGGCATTAGTAAGCTCAAGAAGGATGAGTTGGCCGAATTAATAGTAAATAACAATTCTGATGAAAATAAATCCACAAAGGCGAAGGCAAAGGCTGCAAAACTATCAAATGAAATTGAACAGTTAGATGTAGAAATCATGCCGGAGACCAAAGATGATATAAAACCTCAGATCATTCCTGAGACTGTATTAGAGACAGACGACAACAAATCACCAGCACCTGACATGCAAGAGAATCAGCCTAAGTCTGATATTCAGGTAGCGGTTAATGATAATCAACCATTAAGAAAATCTAAGAGGGGCAGACCAAGTAAATCAGTTGTGAGTGAAACTGCCAAAATCCAAGAAAATATATCTGATTCATTAACTTCTAAATCTCCAGATATGAACAATGAAAATACGCCTCAGATCTCAGATCGACTAAAACATTTGGGTATAAATCCTAGTATTATTGCAGAGAAGCAGGAAGACGGAATACATACTTCTACTGAAACGCCTTCTGAAAAAAAATCAAAGCAGAGAAAATCCAAGGATGTTAAAAAGCCGGATATAAATGAATCTAGTGCTAGTAGTGAAGAGGAAAAGAAGACTAAAACTACAAGTGATGAAACCAAGCCTCCTGTTCAGGAAATGCAGGCTATGGGTTCAGTTTCAGATGCTTCTGTACCCAATAGACAGAGTGGGCATTTGCAACAAAAGCCAAAGGAGCAACACAACCATATAACTAAGCGTGAGTCAGCTCCAAGACCTTCACTGACTCCTCACAAACATCCTTCTATGACAAGGACCAACAGAAATGAAACTGGCAGGAGATTTGGAGATGCAACAGCAACTCATAAGATAACGAGGACAAATCACAAGGGTCAGTTGCAGGCCGATGCTTTGGCTACTACAGCACCTATTGCAAAACCTGCTACATCTACAAGTGACGCACCTGATATAACAGCAGTTGCTGCAACCCAAACTGCTACATTACCAATTGCTATTGCACCTAAGAGCGACGGCTTATTAAATAATAAGAGTGATGACATGCAATCTGTTGTGCTGCCACAGAATGCTATAGTACAGCCTTCAACTACACAGAGTTCGGTAGTTACTCAGACTAACGGAACTACTCAGACTAACGGAACTAGTCAGGGCGCGACAAATGGACAGCAAAATTTCGCACCACAATATGGACAGCAGACTTCTGCACCTGCTCAAGAAAAGATTGAAAGCGATGATCCTGTAGAGGGGGTACTTGAAGTACTACCTGACGGATATGGATTCTTGAGAAGTGACAACTATCTATCTGGGCCAAAGGATGTATACGTTTCCCCTTCTCAGATTAGAAGATTTGGACTAAAGACAGGTGATAGATTAAGAGGTAAGGGCAGAATTCCAAAGGAAGGCGAGAAGTTCCAGGCGTTATTATATGTTCAGACCGTAAACGGAGATACACCGGATGTAGCTTCAAAGAGAACTCCTTTTGAGTATCTGACACCAATATACCCTGATAGCAGGATTAACCTTGAGACAACTCCAAGGGAGCTATCTACAAGACTTATTGACTTGATGGCACCAATTGGTAAGGGTCAGAGAGGAATGATCGTTTCTCCTCCTAAAGCAGGTAAAACTATCTTGCTAAAGAAGATAGCAAACGCTATAGCTGTTAATTATCCTGAGATTGAACTTATAGTCCTTCTTATAGACGAACGCCCAGAAGAAGTTACCGACATGCAGCGTTCAATTAAGGGTGATGTTATATACTCAACCTTTGATGAGGTTCCAGAACATCATATAAAGGTAGCAGAAATGGTTCTTGAACGTGCGCAGAGACTGGTAGAGCAGAAGAGAGATGTTGTAATTCTTCTGGATAGTATTACAAGACTTGCAAGAGCATACAACCTGACAATACCACCAACAGGACGTACTTTGTCAGGAGGTTTGGATCCAGGTGCTCTTCACAAGCCAAAGAAGTTTTTTGGAGCAGCTAGAAATATCGAAAATGGTGGAAGCTTGACAATAATGGCGACAGCACTTGTTGAAACAGGCAGCCGAATGGATGATGTCATTTTCGAGGAATTCAAGGGAACAGGTAATATGGAGCTTCATCTAGACAGAAAACTTTCTGAAAAGAGAATCTTCCCTGCAATAGATATAAATAAATCGGGTACTAGAAGAGAAGAATTACTGCTTACTCAGAAGGAGCTCGAGGGAGTTTGGGCTATTAGAAAGGCAATGAGCAACATGGGTACCGCCGAGGTTACCGAGATACTTATTAAGCAGCTCATGCAGACAAGGTTTAACGAAGACTTTATAAAGAGTATAAATATTTCATTCCTTGAGAAAAATAGGGATTGAACAAAAAATAGTCTTGCGATATGTAAAGTTTTGTGTTAAAATATCACTTGCCTCTTATAAATAGCAAACAGTAATACATTTTAGTGTATTAATTGATATAACCACACAAGTGTGATAAATCGTAACATAATATAACGCTATTGTTCATTGAGGACATTGCAATGGTTTTGAAAGAAGGTGAAAAGAATGAAAGAAGGAATTCATCCAAATTACCAGGAGACAGTATTAAAGTGTGCTTGTGGCGAAACTTTTACTACTGGTTCCACTAAGAAAAGCCTTCACGTTGAAATTTGTTCAAAGTGTCATCCTTTCTTTACTGGAAGACAGAAGCTTCTTGATACAGGTGGACGTGTTGAAAGATTTAAGAAGAAATTTGGTATTGTTGACAACGCTTAATATTGTATTCGCATGGAAAAACTGGGTGATACCCAGTTTTTATTTTTTTTAGAATTCTTATAGTGTTCATGCAGTGGTAATCAATTCTAATGGTGTTCATACAATGTTAATTTGTTCAGAATATAAATCTATGCTATTATATACATATTGAAAGCAGTATCATTGGAGGTCATATGAAAAAGACAAGCATAGGCGGACAAGCTCTTCTTGAAGGGCTTTTAATGATAGGTCCTGAGTACATGGCTACAGCAATCAGAAAATCAGATGGTGAGATTATTGTAGATAAAAAGCCTGTGAAGCCTAAAGGTAAATGGAGCAAGATTCCGATTGTAAGAGGGGCAGTAAATCTTTTTAAACAGTTGATAGTAGGTATTAAGGCCCTTATGTACTCAGCGGATTTTGTTGATTTGGATGATGGAGAAAAGTACGAACCATCGAAATTTGAAAAGTGGTTGGATAGAAAGTTTGGTGATAAGGTTACAGATATAGCTATTTATTTCTCCGTAATATTATCTGTATGTTTCAGTGTAGGACTATTTATACTGTTACCGAATTTTATTGCTACAATTATTGAACATTTTACTCCTATTAATAAAGAAGCATTTTCGGGGGTGGTTATATTAAATCTCGTGGAAGGTGCTATAAGAATTGGATTGTTTATAGGGTATCTTGCATTGGTCTCATTGATGAAAGAGATGAGAAGAGTTTGGGAGTACCATGGTGCGGAGCACAAGACTATACACTGTTATGAGCATGGTGATGAAATAACCGTTGAAAATGTCAGAAAGTACACCACGCTTCATCCAAGATGTGGTACTGCACTATTGTTTACAATAATGGTTATAAGTATTTTATTGTTTTCCTTTACAGGATGGTACAATGTATTTATTAATGCTTTAATTAGAATACTATTAGTGCCAATAGTTGCAGGTATTTCTATTGAATTGATAAAGTTTATGGCAAAAAAGGAAAACGTATTATTCAAGATAGTAACAGCACCGGGTTTATTCTTTCAGCGTTTTACTACAAGAGAGCCTGATGATAGCCAGATTGAAGTTGCAATTGCTGCATTCATGGAGGTTCTTCCATCAGAGAATGTCAAAGATGAATGGGGCAAGGATTAAGGATTTAGAAGTATATGAATATAAAAGAATGTTTTTCAATAATCACTGCACAACTTAAAGAAAACAACATTGATACCCCGGAACAAGAGGCTGGGGTACTGCTTTGCCATGCATTAAAATGTGACAGAACCTATCTGTATGCTCACCCTGAGCAAGAAGTGGATGAGCCGATAGTTGAGCAAGTATTGGATAATGCTATAAAGCGCATTAATAAAGTACCGTTGCAATACATTGTGGGCAGTACCGAGTTTATGTCACTTACATTCAAGGTAACACCAAGTGTACTTATACCAAGGCAGGATACTGAGCTGTTGGTGGAAACCTGCATAAACCTCGCCAATAAGGCTATTGGGGGTGTGGGCTCGTGCAGCCCTCGCTCAATCAGTATTCTTGACATGTGTACTGGCTCGGGCTGCGTTGCCGTAAGCCTTGCCTGGTATCTGGGGCAGGCAAGGCTTACGGCTTGCGATATATCCGATGCTGCACTGGAAGTAGCAAAGGGTAATGCTAAAAATAATGGAGTAGCACAAAGAATTACATTCCTGCAGGGAGACTTATTTGAGGCTCTAATTGGGTCCACTCCGAGTTTTGATATTATAGCGAGTAACCCTCCATATATAGAATCTGAAACAATATCTACACTAGACCCAGAAGTTCGCAGCAATGAACCGTTGCTTGCTTTGGATGGTGGCATTGATGGATTGGATTTTTATAGACGAATAAGCAAAGAGGCCACTTCTTATTTAAAGCAGGGTGGCTACCTTGTGTTTGAAATAGGCTATAATCAAGGACAGTTGGTATCTACGTTGCTTACCGAATCAGGCTTTACAAACGTTTCGGTGCTAAAGGATTTATGTAATAACGATAGAGTTGTTTTGGGACAGAAGCCATAAGCTACCATACTGCTCTTTTTATTCATTCCAAAGCTTAAATACCTTTGCATCCTGCAGATTCTTTACAATTATTATTGTGATGGGCCCAATAAACATTCCTAGTATGCCAAAAAACTCAAGCCCTATGTACATTGCTATAAGGGTAACTAGTGGAGGCAGTCCTATCTGGCTTCCCACTATCTTGGGTTCAAGTATCTGGCGTATTAATATTCCCAAAATGTATATAATGGTTAGCCCAAATGCTAAGGTTATATTTCCGGTAATAAGCTGCCACAAAATCCAGGGGATCATAACGACTCCTGTTCCCACTATTGGAATAGCGTCAGATAGACCAACCACCAATGCTATAACCAGTGCATATTTTACATTCAGAATAAATAATCCTATACTTACTTCCACGAAGGTAAGGCTCATCAACATTCCCAAGGCTTTGAAATAGCCTACCATAGCAGCAAGGGTATCTCTTTTTAGCATTACGATACTTTTTCTCCATTTTAAAGGCAGTTGCCTATAAATAAAGGATGAAATTGCTTGTCTGTCGCTGCTGAAGAAGTAAGTGCTCAATAGGGTCACAATAGCGAATACTGTCAAATGGGGTATAGAAGACATTGCGTTTATTACATAAGAAACAAAATTCTTTATCCAAACTCCGATATTAGTAGATATGCTATCAATATTTTTTGAAATTGCAGTGGTTATTTCCAGAGGCAAATTATTATAGATGGTATTTAATTTATAAGTAAATTTATCAACTTGAATTATAATATTATCAGTATACATATTAAGATTATCCTGTAGACCGGTCAATTCATTATAAACCTTCACCAAACCTACTGTCAAAAGAGTACCTAAAACGGATATAGTAAAGAGAAGAGATATTACAGCTCCTATTCTTCTAGATAGGTGAAGTTTTTCAAGTAGTTTTATTAACGGCTCATTAAGTGCTGAAAGAATAAGTGCAAGCACAAATGGTGCAAAAAAAGGCAGAAGGTATTTTATAGAAATATATAGTAATAGAAAAAATACAACTATGTATAAAGTCTTTTTTATAATTGGTCCATATCTTTCCCAAAACATAGTTAATACCTCCCTTACGTCGAGGTTTATTTAAATCATCTAATATATATTTATATTCTATTTCTCAAATTAAAACAAAATCTTTTTTATAAATAATATTATTTTTTTGTGAAAAAAAAAACTATTGTTCTCAATGTCAATATATAAAAGCATTGTGTTTTTTTTAACACAATCTTGTATACAATGTTCTAAAGCATATAGGTGTAAGTAGCTAAAATTAGGCATTTAAACAATTGATTTTAGAAAATAAATAATGTAAAATGATAAACGGACGACATTAAAAGAGCGTAGTCGACATAATTTTGATGGAATTAATTTATACATCTTAATTCGCATTTGACTATGCATCTTGGTGTGTCTATCATTATAAATGGGTGTGTCTATCATTATAAATGGGTGTGTCTATTATTATTAATGGCTGACTGTAGATGCAGATGATTAGCTCGGTTGCAGGTGATTAACTGTAGATGCAAATGATTCAAGATGATCAACTGTGATTGAATGATTAACTAGGTTGCAGATGATTTACTATGATTGTGGATTTAAGAACTCTGTCGGTTTTATAGCCCGCAAGTTCTCAAATATATATGAGGGTAGCTGGTGTAGGTTTTCTATTTTAACTTACGTACATATTTACATTAACTAATTAAGAAAAAAGAAAGTCTGCTATCGGCAAAGAAAAAAAATCTATTATTTGAAAGGAGAATTAGCTGTGGAATGGTATTTATTACTGGCAGCTATTCTGCTGCCTGCACTTAGTGCAGTGCTATGCTTTGTATTGAGAAATCAGAAGGTTCGTATCGCTGTTGTAAGTGTATCAACACTTATATTGTTTGCCGTGGCGGGCGGATTTATTTACCTTCTGATGACATCACCCGATGGGAAAATTGTTTTCCACATGGGGGAAAGTACGCTTGAAGTAGTCAGCTGGATAATCAAGGGGGTTGATTTATTACTGCTGGGATACATGGCGTATATAGGTATAAAGCACAAGAAGGCAATTGTTTTTGCATTAGTAATCCTTCAATTTATTCCTTGGGCATTGTTTGAGGTATTTGGTTTCTTTGGTCATCCACATGAACCAGAGTTTGCGTTTGTAATAGACTATCTATCTCTGATTATGATTGCCTTAGTGTCAATCATAGGACCAATTATTACAGTGTTTGCTATAGGATATATGAAGGAACACGAGCATCATTTACACTTAAAGGTATCAAGACAGCCACGGTTCTTTATGGTACTATTTGTATTCCTAGGTGCTATGAACGCACTAGTTATGACAGATAATCTGACATGGATGTACTTCTTCTGGGAAATAACAACTCTTTGTTCATTCTTGCTGATTTCACATGATGGAACTGAAATAGCAATAAAGAATGGTTTAAGAGCGTTGTGGATTAACTCAGTTGGCGGTCTAGCTTTCATAGTTGCATTAATTCTTGTAAACGAGAGCTTGGGCACATTATCAATTCAAGCAGTTGTAGAGTCAGGTGGAGCAGCATTTACAGGAGCGCTTCCTATGGCGTTGGGTCTTTTGTGTATTGCCGGCTTTACAAAGTCTGCGCAGTTCCCATTCCAACCTTGGCTCCTAGGTGCAATGGTTGCACCAACACCGGTATCTGCACTATTACACTCAAGTACAATGGTTAAGGCTGGTGTGTATTTAGTAGTAAGACTTGCGCCTGCATATACAGGAACAATTCTGGCTCAGATGGTAGCTGTGGTAGGAGGGTTTACTTTCGTAGCTGCATCTGCAATAGCAATAAGCCAGAGCAATGCAAAGAAGGTACTTGCTTATTCAACAATAGCAAACCTTGGACTTATCATTTGCTGTGCTGGAATTGGTACAAGGGTTTCTATTGCTGCAGCAGTACTACTTATGATTTTCCATGCAGTATCAAAAGGCTTACTCTTCCTGTGCGTCGGTACAATTGAGCAGGGTATTGGCAGCAGGGATATAGAGGACATGCAGGGCTTGTTCAAGATTATGCCTTTTACAACAGTAATAACTGTTATTGGTATGATTTCAATGCTATTACCTCCATTTGGAGTACTAATTACAAAGTGGCTTGCAATTGAGACAGCAGTTCACCAACCGCTGGTATTACTCTTCATAATACTTGGAAGTGCCTTTACGGTAGTATTCTGGGCACAGTGGATTGGTATTATACTGACAATGTCCTACAAGACAAAATATACAATAGAAAAGATAGGTGCATCAATCAAGGCTTCATTGTCATTCCTTATAGTTGGTGTATTGGCAGCTAGCGTATTGATAGTTCCAATGTACAACAATTTTATAAAGCCATATATCGCTTCCCTTAGCATAGCAGATAGCGAAATGCTTTCAGGCACTGGCTTGGGAATATGGCTCGAGGCAACTGACAAAGCAGTTTATGGTGGGTTTGCTTCTATAATGTTCTTTATAGTAATATTTGTACTTATGATTACGATACCTCTTTTATCTAAGAGACGTAAACCAAGTAGTTTAAAGCCACCTTATCTGTGTGGTGCAAACGTTAATGAAGACCTTAGAGGTATAGAGTTTAACGGACCTGGCGATAAGGTTGAACAGGTCGTAGTAAGAAATTACTACATGGAGCAAGTATTTGGTGAAAGCAAGATTTCATTCTACCTGAGCGTCGTAGCAGGTGCTCTCATTATTATAATGTTAGGGGTGGTGATAGGGTTATGACATTGCATAATATATTGATAGCCGTTATTGCAATAATAGCTGCCCCAATTATTGGTGGATTGTTAACGGGTATAGATAGAAAAATCACAGCAAGAATGCAAAATAGATTTGGACCTCCAATCCTTCAGCCTTTTTATGACTTCTTCAAGCTGTTGGGTAAGGAGAGTATAGCAGTTAATCAGACTCAGATGGTTTACGTATTAGGACACCTTTTCTTTGCAATTGGAGCACTAGTAATGCTGGTGTTACAACAGGATCTTCTTATGATGATGTTTATACTTGCTTTTTCAGCAATATCACTCATCATGGGTGCCATGAGTGTTCGTTCACCATATAGTAAGGTTGGTGCGCAGAGAGAAATTATGCAGATGATGGCATACGAGCCGGTTCTTCTCATAATGGTAGTAGGCGTTTACAAGACTACTGGAAGCTTTATGATTTCAAGCATATTTGAACATCATGATCCATTGTTGTTTAGTTTACCGCTGGTATTTTTATCATTCATTTATGTATTGACTATAAAATTAAGAAAGTCGCCATTTGACTTCTCAACCTCACATCATGGTCATCAAGAGTTGATAAAAGGTTTGACTACAGAATTTTCAGGAATACAGTTAGCATTGATAGAGTTAACTCACTGGATTGATCTTGTAGTACTTTTAGGGCTAATTACTCTGTTTTTTGCTCAGCCAATATGGGTAGGTATAGTTATTGCCTTGATTGCTTACTTCTTTGAAATAGTAATCGACAATATCAGTGCCAGAGTAACATGGCAGTGGATGGTCAAAGTAACATGGGTAGTTGGTATCGGTGCTGCTTTGGTAAATATAATCTGGATGTATATGATATAAGGAGAGGTGAGAAGGATGGGTTTATTAGGCAAATCAAGAAAGAAATCGCCCTGGGTTATACATTATGACTGCACAAGCTGTAATGGCTGTGATATAGAAACACTTGCCTGCCTCACTCCTGTGTACGATGCTGAGAGATTAGGCATAGTGAACGTAGGAAATCCGAAGCACGCTGATATTTTATTGGTTACTGGTTCTGTAAATAAGAGAAATGCTCACGTATTGACAACACTTTACAGTCAGATGCCTGAACCAAAGGCAGTTGTTGCTATAGGAGCATGTGCTTGCACAGGTGGATTATTCAAGGAGTGCTATAACGTATTAGGCGGGGTAGAAAATGTAATTCCTGTTGATGTGTTTGTGCCAGGCTGTTGCCCAAGACCTGAGGCTATATTTGATGGTATAGTACAGGCAGTTGGCAAGCTGGACGAAAAGGCACAGAAAATGAAGGAACAAAAATAGGCAAGCTAGAAAGGAACATTAATGCTATGATTGAAAATTTAGTTGAGATTACGGTTGACCA
>JAEYTP010000099.1 GCA_023433945.1 Bacillota bacterium
TGGCATACTGGAATGAATGGTTTATTCCTCTTATGTTTATAGATGATGCAGCTAAGTACAGCTTACAGTACTTGATGTATAAGACACTCAACTCCATTCAATATCTTAGTAGCAATACAAACTTCTCAGGTGCAGGTGATGTACTCAGTAAGCTTCCTGCAGAAACCGCACGTATGGCAATGTGTATACTGGCAATTGGACCTATAGTACTTGCTTATCCTTTCTTCCAAAAGTACTTTATAAAAGGTCTTACTGTCGGTGCTGTTAAGGGCTAATACCAGGTAGTTTTGAGGCTTTCTGGTTAGCATAAATATTTAAAATTTTAAGGAGGTTCACACATGCAAAAGGCAAAAAAATTGATTGGTCTATTTTTGGTTCTTTGTTTTGCTATCACAATGGTAGCAGGATGCGGTAGCGGTACAGCATCTGATTCAACTGCAGTTGATTCTTCAGTAGCAGCTGATTCTTCAGTTGCTGCAGTAGCTGATTCTTCAGCAGCTCCTTCAACACCTGCAATTGACATTTCAAAGGAAGTTGCTTTACAGTGGTACCAAGTTGGTAATGGTCAACCTAAGGATATGGACGCTGTTCTGGCAAAGGTAAATGAATACTTAAAGCCAAAGATCAATGCTACATTGAAGCTCAACATATTCACATGGGGTGACGACTTCGAAAAGAAGATGGCTGCAAAGGTATCTTCCGGTGAAGAATTTGATATCACTTTCACTGCTGCTTGGGCATTAAACTATGGACAAAATGCTGCTAAGGGCGCATTTGTTGACTTAACTCCAATGTTGGATACATATGCTCCAAAGACTAAGGCACTTCTTGGTGATGCAATAATCAAGGGCGCTTCAATCGATGGTAAGCTTTATGCAATACCAACTAAGAAGGAAATGGCTCACGTATGGGGCTTTGAAATTCGTAAGGACTTAGTTGAAAAGTATGGTTTTGATCTTTCAACTATAAAGAAGTTTGAAGATATCGAACCAATGCTCAAGGTTATAAAAGAAAAAGAACCAGGTGTATATCCATTTGCATCAACAGTTGGTGAATCACCATACAGACTTCTTGACTTTGAAAAGATGGTTGATGATAACGTTCCTGGCGCTATCTATGGCGATTACAGAGACACTAAGGTAATCAATGACTATGATACACCTGAAACAAAGGCTCTTCTCGAAACAATTAACAAGTGGTATAAAGCTGGATACATCAGAAAAGATGCTGACGCTGTAACTGACTTCTCAGCTGACTTAAAGGCTGGTAAGACATTCTCAATCATCAGATCACTCAAGCCAGGTAAGGCTGCAGAAGATGAATTGCAATACAACCAGCCATTAACTCAGGTTGAAATTACTGCTCCAGTATCAACTACTCGTGAAATGACTGGTGCAATGCAGGCTATTTCTAAGACATCAAAGAATCCTGAAAGAGCTCTTATGTTCTTAGAATTAATGAACACTGACAAGGATCTTGTCAACTTAGTTAATTTCGGTATCGAAGGAACACACTACAAGAAGGTTAACGATACTACAATTGAATCAATCAAGCCAGCTTTTGATAATTACAATGTTGGTCTTCCATGGGCATTTGCTAACCAGTTGAACACATACCTCTTCCCAACAGAAGATCCTGAAAAGTGGAAGAAGTTTGACGAGTTCAACAATTCAGCTAAGATTTCAACATTAATGGGCTTCACATTCAACGCAGAACCAGTTAAGACAGAAGTTGCTGCTCTTACAGCTGTAAAGAGACAGTACTTCCCAGGTCTTGAAGTTGGTAAGGCAGATCCAGCAACAGTTCTTCCACAGATGAACAAGAAGTTTGCTGATTCAGGTCTTGAAAAGGTTCTTGCTGAAATGCAGAAGCAGGTTGATGAATTCTTAGCAAAGAAGTAATTAACCCGAACTAAAATGTAAGCTGGGCATTATGGACTACAGCTATAATGCCAGCAAAAAAAATAAATGGGGCTAGCGCTAGCGCTAGCCCTGTTTTATACTAGTATAGGTGTCAGAGAAATTAAAGGAAGGCAAATAGAATTAAGTAAATCATATGAAGAGTGAAGAGATTGCAAGGATTGCAGGTGTTTCTCGAAGTACTGTATCCAGGGTTATAAATAATTACTCCAATGTACCCGATGAAACAAGAGAAAAAGTATTAAAGGTTATAGAAGAATACAATTATCAACCCAATAATTGTGCAAGAGTATTAGCAGGCAAAAAGAGTGATACTATAGGTCTATTTATAGTAAGTGTTGCAGATTCAAATAATCCTATCAGGCTATACAAGAATAACTATTTTACTCAGTTTGTAGACGCTGTTGTTGATTGTGCCAACTCACGGGGATATTACGTTCTAGTTAATATTATTTACTGTGAGAATGATTATAACCGGGTGAGTGAAGTCTTTCTCCAAAAGAGAATAGACGGAGGAATTGTTGTAGGAACAGAGGAGAGTCTAGGAAATTTACTTACTGTATCAAAAAATGGTTGTCCACTTGCTTTGATTGATTATGATGCATCTGAACTTATAGCCAACCATAAAAGCAATGATAATTTGATTATTACTTGTTCAAACGATTATGAAGGGGCAACTTTAGCCATAGAGCACCTTATTGAGCTAGGACATACTGAAATAGGCTTGTTAGCAGGCAGAATGAGTACATTCTCAGGTAAGCAAAGATATCAGGCTTATTTTGACACTATGGAGAAACATGGAATAAAAATTAATCAGGATTATATACTACACGGTGAATTTTTAAGAGAGAATACAATTAATGAAGTTGATAGACTTATTAAATTAGATAGATTACCAACGGCTATATTTTCTTCAAACGATGATATGGCAATTACTGCAATAGAGCTTTTCAAGCAGAACGGCATTAGTGTACCAGAAGACATCTCTATTATAGGATTTGATAATATCCCTATGTCTTCACTGATAAAACCGGCATTGTCAACTGTTTCCATACCATTTTTCGATATTGTAAACTGTACAGTTAATGGATTGATATCCAAAATTGAAAATAAAGTTAGAAATTTTGAACACAACAGCTATTCCACTGAGCTTATCTTAAGAGAGACTTGTACAAGGAGATGAAATCCCTTGTTCACATATAATAAAACTTGAAAGGGGACCAACAATGAAATACGGTTATTTTGATGATCAAAACAAGGAATATGTCATTACTACTCCCAAAACACCTTATCCATGGATTAACTACTTAGGTTCACAAGAATTTTTTAGTTTAATTTCAAACACTGCAGGTGGTTATTCTTTTTATAAGGACGCGCGTTTACGCAGAATAACTAGGTATAGATACAATAATGTACCCATAGATTTAGGAGGAAAATATTTTTACATAAACGATAATGGCTTATTGTGGTCACCAGGTTGGTCACCAGTTAAGACAGAACTAGATAGCTATGAATGCAGGCATGGGTTGGGATACACCAAAATTATGGGAAGTAAGAACGGCATCAGCACAGAAGTTTTATTCTTTGTTCCTGTAAATTTTAATGGTGAAATACAGAGAGTAAGAATTAAGAATGAGACTAATGAGCCAAAGAGCATTAAGCTATTCTCATTCATTGAATTCTGTTTATGGAATGCTTATGATGATATGACAAACTTCCAGAGAAACTTCTCTACAGGTGAGGTTGAGATTGAAAAGTCAACTATTTACCATAAGACCGAATATAAGGAAAGAAGGAATCACTTTGCATTCTACTCCGTAAATGCGGAACTTGCTGGTTTTGATACTGATAGAGACTCATTTGTCGGCCTATATAATGGATTCGATAATCCACAAGTTCCTGTTAGTGGTGAACCAAGGAACTCTGTTGCTGATGGCTGGTCGCCAGTAGCGTCACATTGCATTTCTGTAGATTTAGCAGCGGGTGAAGAAAAGGAATTTGATTTTATTTTGGGTTATGTTGAAAATGCTCAAGAAGAGAAGTGGGAGAGTAAGGGCGTTATCAACAAGAAAAAGGCTTATGCTATGATTGAGCAGGTGGGAAATCCTGCAGGTGTCCAAAAGGCATTTGACGGTCTTAATGAATACTGGAATAATCTTCTTACTCAATATTACGTTGAACATCCTGATGAGAAGCTTTCAAGAATGGTAAATATATGGAATCAGTATCAGTGTATGGTTACATTTAATATGTCGAGAAGTGCATCATACTTTGAATCAGGTATTGGTAGAGGTATGGGCTTCAGAGACTCAAATCAAGACTTATTGGGCTTTGTACACCAGATTCCAGACAGAGCAAGAGAAAGGATACTGGACATTGCTGCTACTCAGTTGGAGACTGGAGGAGCTTATCACCAATATCAACCACTTACCAAGAAGGGCAACAATGAAATAGGCGGAAACTTTAATGATGACCCATTGTGGTTAATCGCAGGTGTTGCCGCATATATTAAAGAAACTGGAGATATGGCAATACTGGATGAAATGGTTCCTTTTGATAATGACGAAAGCAAAGCTGCTCCATTGTTTGAGCACCTCAAGAGATCCTTCTACCATGTATTAAATAATCTAGGACCACATGGCTTACCTCTTATAGGACGTGCTGACTGGAATGACTGCTTAAATCTCAATTGCTTCTCAAATACTCCTGATGAATCCTTCCAGACTACCACAAGCAAGGAAGGCAAGGTTGCTGAATCAGTATTTATTGCGGGAATGTTTGTATATTATGGACCTGAGTACATCAAGCTTTGTGAGCTTAAAGGTAAGAACGAGGAAGCTGAATTGGCTCAAGTTGAAGTTGATAAGATGAAAGAAACAGTTATCAAGTATGGCTGGGACGGAGAATGGTTTATTCGTGCTTATGATGACAATGGAAATAAGATAGGAAGCAATGAAAACGAAGAGGGTAAGATATTTATTGAGTCACAGGGCTTCTGTTCAATGGCAGGTATAGGGCAGGAATTGGGCTTTGTTGAAAAGGCACTTGATTCAGCAAAGAAATACCTTGATACCCCTTATGGAATGGTATTACAAAATCCAGCATTTACAAAGTATTATATCGAATATGGTGAGATTTCAACTTATCCAGCAGGATACAAAGAAAATGCAGGTATATTCTGTCACAACAATCCTTGGATTGTTGCAGGTGAAACAGTTATTGGCAGGGGAGATAAAGCATTTGAATATTATTCTAAGATTGCACCGGCTTACACAGAGCATATAAGTGAAATACATAAGACTGAGCCTTATGTATATGCTCAGATGATTGCTGGTAAAGACGCAAAACGTCCAGGTGAAGCAAAGAACTCATGGCTTACCGGAACTGCTGCTTGGAACTTTGTTGCTATATCCCAATACATATTAGGTATTAAGCCGGATTATGCAGGCCTTGAAATTGATCCTTGTATACCAAAGGCTTGGGATGGCTATAAAGTAACAAGAAAGTTCAGAGGTGCAACATTTGAAATCACTGTTAGCAATCCTGAGCATGTTTCAAAGGGCATTAAGAAGCTAGTAGTTGACGGCCAGGAAGTTGCAGGTAATATTATCCCTGTATTTGATGACGGAGCTATTCACACAGTAACTGCGGTAATGGGTTAATAAATGTAACCTAATAAATCCTTGACATATTTTACTTTAGAAGTGGCTACTCGTTATTTGTTTATAGTGTTGAATTAACGTTGTAAGCAATGATAATATCCCCATTTTCACAGGGCACTGAAAAGCTATAGTTTTTCAGTGCCTTCCTCTATGGGGTTTATTTTTTTGCCCTGGTATAGTGCTTTGAAAATACTTGACTAATTTAATTATATATATATATCATTAATTGTGGTCTGTAGGGATTGATGATTATAATATAATTATTTGTATAGCTTAAAAAATGTAGAATATATATACCTCACCACAGCAATAGCATACATATTTTTTATGGGAGGGATGCTTATGTCGAAGGTCGCCTTAGTAAAATGTGATAGTTATGACTATAACGATGTGTACAATGCCATGAGTAAAGCATTAGAACTTGTAGGGGCATTAAGTCTATTTAAGGCAGATGAGAAGATACTTTTAAAACCAAATCTCCTAGCTGCTGATTCTCCGGAGAAATGCTCAGTAACACACTATCAGGTCTTTAAAGCTGTTGGCCAAATATTACAGGGAACAGGGGCTTGCTTGTCATATGGTGATTCCCCTGGAATAAACAGCCCCGAGACCGCCGCAAAGAAGTCTCTTATAGCATCAGCAGCCGAAGAACTCGGAATTCCAATTGCTGATTTTCATAACGGGGTGGAGGCAATTAACCAAAACGCCGTACAGAATAAAAAGTTTGTTATTGCAAAGGGAGTAATGGAGGCTGACGGTCTGGTTAGCATTTCAAAGCTAAAGTCGCACGGTTTTGCAAGAATGACTGGAGCGATAAAGAACCAGTTCGGATGTATTCCTGGCGTGCTTAAGGGAGAGTTTCATGTAAAGGTACCCAATGCGTTAGAATTTGCAAAAATGCTGGTGGACCTGAATTTACTACTTAAGCCAAGACTATATGTCATGGATGCAATTATAGCTATGGAGGGGAACGGACCGAGAAGTGGCACGCCCAGAAAAATGGGCATGATATTGGTATCAACAGACCCTGTAGCTCTGGACGCTACCGTTTGTAGAATAATAAATCTAAATCCTGAGTTTGTTCCTACTATCACTTATGGAAAAGAAATGGGGCTAGGGCAATACCAAGAATCATTAATAGAGCTTGTTGGAGATGATATTGAGCAGTTCAAGGTTAATGATTTCAAGGTTGTGAGAGAACCTATCACGCCATATACAGACAATAGGCTTGTTAAAATTATTAAAGGTATGATAGTACCCAAGCCATATATTATGGAACCCAAGTGTGTAAAATGCGGGATATGTGTTAATGTCTGCCCTGTCAAAGAAAAAGCACTTAAATTTGAAAAGTCAAATATGAAAATACCTCAATATGACTATAAAAAGTGTATAAGATGTTATTGCTGTCAGGAGCTGTGCCCGGAGGGTGCTATTAAGCTCAAAAAACCCATTCTGAGAAAGATTATAGGGAAGTAAGTGAATCTATATTAAATATAAATCTATTGCATTTAACTGGTATATAAGTAGCATATAACTGATATATAAATAGCATATAGCTGGTATATAAAACAAATACAGCTCCCTTAAAGAGGGAGCTGTATTATAAATTCGGATCCTTTTCCCGGCTCACTTACTACTCTGATATCTCCACTGTACAGGTTTACTATGTGCTTCACTATGGAGAGGCCCAGTCCTGTACCGCCCATGTTTCTAGATCGTCCCTTGTCTACTCGATGGAATCTTTCAAAAATCCTGCTTTGATGAGCCTCCGGAATCCCAATACCGGTATCTTTTATTGAAATAACCAGTTTTCCTGATGCTTTTACAGCATTAATAAACACTGTACCATTTTCAAAATTATACTTAATGGCGTTGTCAATAAGGTTTATGAGCATCTGCTTTATTCTATCTTTATTTACTAATATCACTATATCGGGGTCGCTATTGACTTCTAATGTAATATTCTTTTTGTTTGCAGCATTCTCAAGTATTAGCATAACCTCCGAGAGAATATCCTTTAAATAGTGTTTTGATACATTCTCATCCTTTCGCATGGCTTCTATCTCAGAAAGCTGCAATATATCATTTATTAGGATATATAGCCTTTCAGCTTCAATATCAATAATATCAAGGAAGTGGGCTGCAATCTCAGTATCTTCAATTGCACCGCTTTTCAAGGTTTCAACAAAACCTCTTATGGATGTAAGTGGTGTTTTAAGCTCGTGTGATACATTAGAAACGAACTCCGTTCTCATTTGCTCTAGCTTTTTTAAGGCTGTAATATCATTTAAAGCAATAATGCCACCAGAGTTTAATTTCCCGGGCTCTAAGGACTTGATTGGGCTGGTGTATATTCTATAAATTTTTTCTGAGTTTGAGCTAGTAGAAAGAGACAGCTCCTCAATTAGCTGGACATTATTATTTATTGTTTCATTCATATAGGAGTTTATCTTTATATTTCTTGTAATATCTCCAATGTTTTTTCCTATAATTCCAGGGCCGTGGTGAACACCAAAAATATTACATGCTATAGTATTAATAAGGATTATCTTACCCTTGTTGTCAACAGCAATAATTCCACTGCTCATACTATTTATAACGGTATCAACACGAATATTTTTATTCATTACATCACTCAATGTTGAATCAAGCTTATCTGCCATCTGATTAAAGGTCGCTGCTAGTTGCCCTATTTCATCATTTGAATTAATATCTACTCGCTTCTTATAATTTCCCAGTGATATTTCTTTAGAAATACTAATAAGTTTATAAATTGGGTCAGTGATAATATGGGATAGCTTTACCGCAAGTAGCATGGTAAATAGTAAACCAACAAGCAGACCAATTAATGTGTAGCACAAAAAGGCTATATTTATTGAATTAAGCTTGTTTAAAGGAATAGATACTCTGACTATAATACCCATTTCCTTTACGGGAATAGCTACATAAATATATGTATACCCAAGAGTATTACTCGTTCTCTGAGCAGTACCTTCTTTGCCGGATACGGCTTCTTGGACCTCTTTTCTATCAATATGATTAACCATGTCCTTGGTATTGGTATCTGATTCACCTAGTATTGTTCCGTCATGGCCTATAATGGTTATTCTTACTGAAGAAAGGTTATACTTGTTAATTCCATCATTGCGCTCATTAATTGTTTTTGCATATGTCTTAGAGAGGATATCATAGTCAATAAACCTATGATTATTATAATCATTTTCAAGCTGATATACTATTAAAGATGCAATATTTCTAATATTACTCTGAGCCTCGTACTTATAGAAGTAGCGTGCTAGTGCAGAAGTAAAGATTGCTGTCACTATAATACCAATTGCTACGAGAATGGTAGAGAATCTAATTATTCTGTTTTTCATGAATTACCTTCCTCCTGCAAAAAAAATTATTTATAGAATATTATACAAAAATTGGGGACTATATAATAGTCCCCAAAATGGATAAATTATTATTCATTTTGATATTACTTTGTCTGTAAACCTATATCCAATACCACGGATTGTTTCAATTAATTCAGGGCTGTCATCATTTTCTTCAATCTTTTGCCTTAAGTAACGTATGTGTACATCTACCGTTCTGGTTTCACCATAATAATCAAAGCCCCATATCTTATCTAAAAGGTGCTCTCGTGATAAAACTTTACCTTTATTGGTCATAAGCATTTTGAGAAGTTCAAATTCTTTAAGTGGCATTTCTATTAGCTTTTCACCCTTGTATACTTCACGTCTGGTACAATCAATAGTAATATCCCCATGTGAAATTATATCTTGTTTAGGCTCAGAGACAGTATACACCCTACGAAACAGTGCTTTTACCCGTGCAAGCAATTCTCTAATACTGAAGGGCTTTGTAATATAGTCATCAGCACCTAGCTCAAGGCCAAGTACCTTGTCAAACTCTTCGCTTTTTGCTGTTAGCATTATGATAGGAATGTTTTTGGTATTAGAATTCTGCTTTAGATTTCTACATACCTCTAAACCGTCAATACCAGGGAGCATTATGTCTAAAATGAATAAATCAGGAGTATTGTCAAAACAATGGGAGAGAAGCTCTTCTCCCGAACCAAACACTGAAACCTTAAAACCATTTGCATCCAGATTATATTTAATTAGCTGTTGAATATGCAGATCATCTTCCACAATATAGATTACTTGCTTTGACATAAAACTCCCCCCTAAATGTTTATATACTAGCTCTTAGTAATATCATTTACTCTTGCTAAATGATCATGCTCACCGGTTACATTAAATACAACCCACTCAGCTATATTAGTAGCATGATCCCCAATTCTTTCGAGATACTTTACAATAAACATAAGGTCGGTTGCCTGCTCAACCGTATTGGGTGCGTTTTTCATTATATTGATCAGTTCCAATACAATCTTTGAAAATAAATTGTCAACCTCATCATCACTATCACAAACCTCTTTTGCTATGTCAATATCTTGTTTAGTGTAGGCATCTATTGATTTAATAACCATTTTCTTTGCCAATTCAGCCATATGAGGTATATCAGTTAGCGGCTTAACATATTTCATATCAGCCATTCTGATAACCAGTTCAGCGATATCAGAAGCATGGTCTGCTATTCTTTCCATGTCTGTAATTATCTTAAGAGCAGTACTGATATTTCTTAGATCCTTTGCTAAAGGCTGTTGCCTGGCAATCAGATTGAGACATATTTTTTCAATTTTGCTCTCTAACTCATCAATAGCATCATCATTCTCATATACTAATCTAGCCAGTTCTATATCCTGCTTTTTGAGTGAGCTAATTGACTTCTCGATAGCTTCCTCCACTAGACCAGCCATTTTTATCATTAATTCGTGCAATAACTCTAGTTCTTTATCAAATGATGTTCTAACCATAATAATTCTACCTTTCAAAGTATTATTTATTATCCGAACTGCTAATATAATATTCTATACGCTTATCCGAACTGCCAATGAACATTCTTTATGCCAATCCGAACTGCCAATGCAGTATTTGTAAGCCTATCCGAATCTACCAGTAATATAGTCTTCTGTCCGCTTATCCTTTGGATTGCTAAATAGCTTATCCGTACTGTCGTATTCAACTATCTCACCATTTAAAAAGAATGCTGTCATGTCCGAAATTCTAGCGGCTTGCTGCATATTGTGCGTAACTATAATAATGGTATATTTCTCCTTCAACTCTTCAATCAGGTCCTCTATTTTAAGCGTTGAAATGGGATCAAGTGCAGAAGTGGGTTCGTCCATCAATACTACTTCAGGTTCCACAGCAAGTACTCTAGCGATACACAATCTTTGCTGTTGTCCCCCAGAAAGACCGAGTGCATCCTTCTTTAATCTATCTTTAACTTCATCCCAAATAGCACTATTTCTAAGACTTTTTTCAACTATTTCGTCCAGCTTTGCCTTTGACTTGATTCCGTGAATTCGAGGTCCGTATGCTATATTGTCATATATGGACATTGGGAAAGGATTGGGTTTTTGGAAAACCATACCTACATTTTTTCTTAGCTCTACTATATCATATTCCTTATATACATTCAAATTATCCAAATAAACCTCTCCATCAATCTTTACTGATGGTACCAAGTCGTTCATTCTGTTTAGTGTTTTCAAAAAAGTAGATTTACCGCAGCCAGAAGGACCGATAAAAGCAGTAACCTTGTTGTGAGGAATTTCAATAGAAATATTCTTTAATGCCTGAAAGTCCCCATAGAATAAGTTTAGGTTTTTGGTAAAAATCTTAGTTTCATTTGCCATTATTTATACCCCTATTCGTATTTTTACATATTTCATGCTAACAATTTATTTTTAATGGGTGTTTAAGTTTTTGTAAAATTAATGTTAAATCGTTAATTCTTCTTTAGTATTAACAATAGCTTAACACAAGATAACTTTTTTACTTATTAATGTAAATGATATTATTACCTTAAATAGGGAGGTAATGCATATGATTTTTTATTCATAACACAATGAACCCTTTTGACAGAGGTATTTGAGTCATATAAGACTAAAACCCAAATAAAAAGAGCCGAATTACTTCGGCTCAAATATTTTATCTATATCAAATATTAATACTAGCTTTCCATCCTTCTCGGTTACTCCGTTGAAATACTTTCCTGACAAACCTGAGATTAGTTCTGGAGCAGGCCTTATATTGCTGTCCTCAATACCCACAATCTCGAATACCTCATCTACAAGTAGGCCAACCATGGATGAATGATTAAGAATAATAATTCGAGTATTGTCAGTGTGCTCTACAGGCTGGTAGCCAAGTCTCTTTCTCAGATTTAGTATAGTATGTACCTTGCCACGGAGGTTAATCAATCCGTCAATATAATGGGGTGTATCAGGGACTTTGTAGATTTCGCTTACCTTTTCTATGATATTAACATGACTTATGTCCAAACCAAAAACAGTATCATTAATTTTAAACAGTACTAATTGAACTGACATACATTTACCCCCTTAAGCAATTGGTAATTATCTCAAAAACTATTATAGCATACCAATATAATTTTGAATATAGAGCTGAATCAAAAATTCTTAACCATAAAGAAATACTAACTTCTATAGCTTCCGTTAATCTTTACGTAGTCATATGAAAAGTCGCATGTCCATATTCTATCCTTAACGGTACCCTTTTTAAGATTAATCTTTATGGTGATTTCCTTGCCTTTAAGAATACTTTTTGCCTTATCCTCATCAAAAGATACAGCACTGCCGTTCTGACAGACCAGCAGTGAACCTATGTGAATATCAGTCAGATTTGGATCGAAGGAAGCTCCTGAATAGCCTGCTGCGGTAATTATTCTGCCCCAGTTAGCGTCTTCACCAAAAATTGCAGTTTTTACAAGGGGGGATTTTGCAACTGAACTAACAACCTTATAAGCATCTTCTTCATTTGCGGCGTTCTCTACAATTACTTCAATAAGCTTTGTAGCACCCTCGCCGTCTTTGGCTATGAGCTTCGATAAATAAGTACAAACAAACATAAGTGCATCTTTAAATTTGGAGTACTCATAGTCTTCTCTAATAATACCTTGGTTATCAGCAAATCCATTTGCAAATATAAATACTGAGTCACATACACTTGTATCACCATCAACAGATACCCTGTTAAAGGTAGATTTTATACATTCTTTGAGTGCTTTGTCCAAAAGACTTCCTTTAATATTTGCGTCAGTAGTTATAACGCCTATCATTGTAGCCATATTTGGATGAATCATTCCAGAACCTTTAGCCATACCACCTATTCTTACAGTAGTATCTTGAATTTCAAGCTCAACGCATATTTCTTTTGGGATTAAGTCAGTAGTCATAATAGCTTGCTGAGCCTCGTAACCACCGTCCTGACTCAGCTGGTTAACTGCTGAGCGTATTCCTGAGCGTATGCTTGGCATATTCAGCTTTTGACCTATTACGCCTGTAGAATTAACCAATATTTCGTCTGGCTCACACTGAAGCAACTCAGCAGCAAGTGTGGTCATTTCCTGTGCATTCCTGTAGCCTTCTTCACCAACACAAGCATTGGCATTTCCACTGTTAATAATCAATGCCTTGGCATACCCTGACTTTATGTTTTCCATGGAAACCTGTAGAGAATGTCCTTTTACTAGGTTTGTTGTAAAAACTGCTGCTGCAGCTGCAATGTCATCTGAGCAAACTATGGCTAAATCCTTATTGTTGTTTTTCTTTAGACCACATGCTACCCCAGCAGCAGTATATCCTTTTGGGCCGGTAACACCACCATCTATTATGTTCATAATTTTTCTTCCTTTCAATAGTATGTATTCTACTAATAAAATGATTATACATAATATTATTTTTGATATCAAGAATAGTTATATCCTTGACACAAGATTACACCATTGTATATAATTTTCTTTATAGTGATAAATACAGCTTTGAAGGGAATAAGTAATTTGCTGTAGGCAATTTTAGAGAAAAGGCGGTTTGGTGAAAGCCTTTTTGCATCAGCTCATGAAGCTAGCCCGGAGCTTCCTAATATAAATTTAGGACGTATTTACGGCGTTAACGTATTCTAAGAGCCCCACATTGGGGAATTAGGGTGGTACCGCGTGAGACATAGACTCTCGTCCCTTGCATTTGGGATGTGAGTCTTTATTTTTTATGTGGTATTAGTATATAGAAAGATACGATAACTACAGAGCTCGCTTATGATAACTTAAGGGTTGTTCTAGAGGTTAAATATATTTCTATAATGATAACGTTAAAATAGTTAAATTTGTATTGTAATTTAATATGAAGGGATGAACATGTAATGGAAAAACTAGGTTTAAATGAATTGAGAGAGCGATATTTGCGCTTTTTTGAGAGTAAGGGTCACCTCAGAATGGAGAGTTTTTCACTTGTACCGCATAATGACCCTAGCTTGCTACTGATAAATTCCGGAATGGCACCGCTTAAGCCATATTTTACGGGGCAAGAGATTCCGCCTTGCAAAAGAGTTACTACTTGTCAGAAGTGCATCAGAACGCCTGATATTGAGAATGTAGGTAAGACAGCTCGTCATGGTACATTTTTTGAAATGCTTGGAAACTTCTCTTTTGGTGATTATTTCAAGGAGGAAGCTATTCCATGGGCATGGGAATTTGTAACTAAGGACCTTGAAATGCCAGAGGATAAGCTTTGGGTAACTATTTATGAGGATGACGATGAGGCTTTTGAAATATGGAACAAAAAAGTAGGAATTCCTGCTGAAAAGATTGTTAGAATGGGTAAAAAGGATAACTTCTGGGAACATGGAACAGGCCCTTGCGGACCATGCTCTGAGATTTATTTTGATAGAGGACCTGAACAGGGGTGCGGAAGTCCTGATTGTAAGGTAGGCTGTGAATGTGACCGTTATGTAGAATTCTGGAATAACGTATTTACACAGTTTAATAAGGATGAGAACGGGAATTACACCAGACTGGCAAATCCAAACATAGATACAGGTATGGGACTAGAAAGACTTGCGTGCATTTCACAAGGTGTTGATAACCTTTTTGAGGTTGACACTGTAAGAAATATTCTCAATTATATCTGTAAGATTGCCGGCGTAGAGTACAAGAAGTCAGAGAAAACAGATATTTCAATCCGCGTAATAACCGACCATATCAGAAGTACTACAATGATGGTCTGCGATGGAGTACTGCCTTCAAACGAAGGTAGAGGCTATGTGTTGAGAAGGCTATTAAGAAGAGCAGCAAGGCATGGAAGATTATTGGGAATAAATAAGCCATTCCTTTATGATGTAGCTATGGTTGTTATAAATGAGTCAAAGCAAGCTTATCCGGAATTAGCTGAAAAGTCTGATTATATAAAGAAGGTAATAAGGATTGAAGAGGAGCGTTTTGAAGCTACCGTTGATCAGGGTATTGTAATACTCAATGAGTTCATTGAAGAATTAAAATCAAAGAATGAGCAGGTTATGCCGGGTGAAATGGTATTCAAGCTGCATGACACATACGGATTCCCTCTGGATCTCACTAGAGAAATAGCTGAGGAAAATGGTCTATCCATAGACGAAGCAGGCTTCAAGAAGGAAATGGATGCTCAAAAGAAGAGGGCAAAGGAGGCTCATTTGAGCAAGGACAGTTCAGCTTGGGGTGATGACGTTTATGGTAAGCTGGACAAATCGGTTAAAACACAGTTTGTTGGCTATACAGAAGATAATAATGAAGCCAAGGTCCTCTATATTGTCAAGGATGGGGAAGTAGTAGAAACTGCACAAGAGGGCGATGAAATTACTGTAATACTTGACAAGACCTGCTTCTACGCTGAAAGTGGTGGACAGGTTGGAGATACTGGTACTATTTCATCAAAAAATTGTACGGTAAAGGTTAATAATACAACAAAGATTGCTGATGGAAAGTTCCTGCATTCAGGTATAGTATTAAGTGGATTGTTGGAAACAGGTAATGAAGTAGTTGCTCAAATAGATAAAAAGCGTAGATTAGCTATTGCAAGAAACCATACTACCACACACCTTTTACACAAGGCTCTAAGAGAGGTATTGGGAGACCATGTACATCAGGCAGGTTCACTTGTTGAACCCGGCAAGTTAAGATTTGACTTCAGTCATTTTTCTGCTCTAACTGCACAGGAGCTAAAAGAAGTTGAGGATAGAACAAATGCAGCTATTCTTGATGCTTATTCAGTAGATGTGAAGGAAATGCCTATTGATGAGGCAAAGAAGCTTGGGGCAATGGCTCTGTTTGGTGAGAAGTACGGTGATACTGTTAGAGTTGTCAAAGTAGAAGACTATAGCATTGAGCTGTGTGGTGGTACCCATATAAGGAATACTTCACAAGCCGGTCTTGTAAAGGTATTGGGTGAGAGTGGCGTTGCTGCAGGCGTTAGAAGACTAGAAGCCCTGACAGGTGAAGCAGCTATAAGCTACTATAGTGACAAGGAGCAGCAGCTCAATGACGTTGCTCAAGCCCTAAAAGCGTCTCCAGCCGATGCAATTAAAAAGGTTGATACACTCTCTCAAGAGTTGAAAGCATATGAAAAGGAACTTGAACAGCTAAAGAATAAGCTAGTTAGCGGTGCAGCAGAGGATGTTCTTTCAAATGCCGCTGATATATCCGGTGTAAAGGTTGTGACCGCACGTTTTGATCAGCTTGATATGGAAGGCTTAAGAAATACAGGAGACATGTTGAAAAACAAGCTTGGCTCAGGAGTTGTAGTACTTGGTTCAAGCTATGGTGATAAGGTAAGCTTTATTGTAACTGCAACAAAGGATGTACTCGGTAAGGGAGTACACTCTGGAAATATTATTAAAGAAGTAGCAAAGGTTGCCGGTGGAGGCGGAGGCGGACGTCCTGATATGGCTCAAGCTGGTGGTAAGGATATTTCAAAGATTGACGAAGCACTTAAGCAGGCGCTTAATGTAATTGAGAGCCAGATAAAATAGCATTATCTTGATTGTGTGTATTCGGTTGGCATACTATTGCCAATCGGATACTCTAAAAATAAAGCATACTCTTATATGAAAGGATGATTTAGATGAGTGACTGCATTTTCTGTAAGATTATTAACAGAGAGATTCCTTCAAAGATTGTTTTTGAAAACGATAAGGTCATAGCTTTTTATGACATCAGCCCACAGGCACCTGTTCATGTAATTATTGTGCCGAAGCAGCACATAGCAAGCCACAATGATTTAAATGAAGAGAATGTTGATGTAATGAAGGATATTCATTTAGCTGCAAACATTATTGCAAAGCAGGAAGGTATTGCAGATTCAGGATATAGAATAATTAATAATTGTGGTCAAGATGCGGGACAGACAGTGCTTCACATGCACTATCATCTTGTAGGCGGAAAGTCAATGGGTATGGGAATTCTTTAAATAGCATAAGGAATAAGTTTTATTTGGTCTTTTATTTTAAATAATGGTTGACACATTTTTGGCAGTTAATATATAATATACTGTGTGCTGTATTTAGCTTATTCCCTGTTAAATATGAAGAAGGTACTACGGCTTATTCTTGGCACAATTGTTAC
>JAEYTP010000146.1 GCA_023433945.1 Bacillota bacterium
TTCGGCTGTTTGAGAAACCATGTTCAAGAATCTAAATCTCGGAGTAGCATTATAGAAATTATCACAAATTGATGAAGTCTTAATGTCCTTTGAAACCTCCTTGACCTTGTTACTATCAACATCCTTGAATCTCAACCGTACTGTACCAACATTGTCTGTAGTATTCTCTTTTAGCTTAATCTCATAGAGAGCAGTAACTGCATGGCCTGCGCCTATCTCTCCAGCATCTACAGAGTTATCCCTAAAATCCTCCTTGTTGAGTATCCTATTTTCATATCCGATAAGTCTATAGCTTTTAACTGTTTCACTATCAAATTCTATCTGTGCTTTTGCATCCTTTGCAATAACCTGAAGAGTGCTTACCATTTGGTTTTGGAGAACCCTTTGTGCTTCGTCCATGTCATTTATGTAAGCATAGTTCCCATCACCGTTATCTGCAAGTTTTTCTAGGAATATATCATTGTAGTTATCCATTCCAAATCCAAGTGTAGTAAGTGTAATACCTTTTTGTTTATACTCCTTTACTGATTTCAATATCTGTTCCGCATCGGTTAATCCTTCATTTGCCAAGCCATCGGTACAGAGTATAATACGATTATTCCCTTCAGGTATAAAGGCCTCAGCTGCCATTTTGTAACCTATTTGCAAGCCTTCTGCAGCATTTGTGGAGCCCTCTGGGGTTAATTCACTTATTGCTGACAATATCTCTTCTTTGTTTGCTGCACTTGTATGTTTTAGCAGTTTTCTTCCATTGGTACCATATACTGCAATGCCTATTCTATCGTTTTTTCCCATTTGTCCTATAAGTACTTTCAGACTCTTCTTAACAAGCCCTAACCTGTTATCCATATCCATTGAGCCCGATACATCTATTACAAAGGTAAGACAGGTATCCTTCATCATGCTGGCCTCTATGTTCTTTCCCTGAATTCCTACTTCAAGCACATGATATCCTCGGTTAAATGCAGAAGGGGCCATCTCGGTATAAATTGAAAACTTGTCATCACTTAAGGGCTGAGGATATGACCGTTTAAAGTAATTTATGAATTCCTCTACCCTCACACTGTCCTTTGGTGGAAGCTCCCCCGACTCTATGTAGCTTTTTGCCTTGGTATACGATGCGGTATCTACGTCTAAAGCAAATGTGGAAAAGCGGCTTTCCTGGGAATCAATAAATGGGTTTACTCCATAATCTTTAAATAAAGTATCACTGTTTGAAGAAGTTTTTGAATCATTTACTGTATTTTGCTGCCTCTCTGTTTCACCTATTGCTTCTGAAAAGTCTACTTTAACGTCATCTGGGATAATGACATCTACAGTGTCACCACTATCTTTGTTTTGTGGTTCTCCAACTTGTCCATTATCCCTTGTTCCTGCCGCAATAGTAGACTCGCTAGCAGCCACGCTGGATTCAGACATGCTGGAATCCATGCTGGACCCACACCCGCTAAATAATATGGCACAGCATACTAATATTAATGTCACCTTAAATAGTTTATTCATATACTTGTTCCCCCTTTTTTTATCTATGCACTTATTATATCTAGGGGTTGTTTCCACCTTAATTCAAACTTGTATCAAATTTGTAACAACTATAGGAAATGTCATGGTTAATTTGGCTCCACCGTGTACAGCGTTTTCTGCATATATAGTTCCAGAATGCATTGAAATTATTTCCTTTGATATTGCAAGTCCTAGCCCGTTCCCACTAATGCCTGTGACATTAGAAGCACGGTAAAACCTGTCAAATATCTTTTGAAGAGAATCTTCAGGTATCCCTGTCCCATAGTCCGTGATAATAACAACAGCCTGTCCATCTTCCTTGTGCAAAACTACATCAATTGCACTAGCTTCATTGGAATATTTAATGGCATTATCAAGTATATTTACAAATACTTGAATAAGCTTTTCGCTATCCCCCGATATATAAACCTCAGGGCTTATATGTATATTGAATGTTAGGCCCTTTCTATTAGCCCTTTGATTCATATTATCAATACATGACTTAAGTAAATCTGATAAATTAATTTCTCTGAAATGATACTTTTCTTGATATGAATCCATTCTTGACATCTGCAAAAGATCATTTACAAGTGACGATAGTCTATCTGTTTCATTTATCAAATGAAATAAAGGTTTTTCCAAATCCTGACGATCATATAACTCTTCTGCTAAGTACTCTGAATATCCTCTAATAGCTGTTAATGGCGTCCTCAGCTCATGCGAAACATTAGAAACAAATTGTTTCTGTCTCTCAATGTGATCTTTTAGCTGCATGCCCATGTCATTAATGCTTTCTGCTAGCTGCCCTAACTCATCCTGTCTGTTATTTTTATACTCGGGAAAATTTCTTTGGGCATAACTGTGTGTGACACTAACTAGTTCATTTATGGGATTTACCATTTTACGAGAAATATACATACTAAGCAATAGTATAATTAGACTAAAACATGCTGCACCAAATATTAATATATATACTATTTTTGAAAGAATAATGTCAAGTAAGCCTAACTTGTAGTTAATAACTAATGTGCCTACCTGTTTATTATCAATTATTATTGGAGATGCATAGTAATAGACGTTGTTATGAATTTCTTTGACAGTATTACCTTGAGAAGCAGGCTCTAATATATCCTGCTTAAACCTTTGCTTTATAAATCCGTCTTGTTCAAATACATCAACCAGTCCGCTGAGTAAAGACATTTTTTCATCATAGAGTTGTATTTGACCTATTCCAGGGCTCAAGCTTCCAGTTATACTTCTGGCTATAGTTGCGCTAAGGTTATCATTACTTGGATTGTCAAGCAAAATCACCTGCTTTATATAATTCTGGGTTCTGGCATTTTGCTCAGTTAGCTCGTCAATCACAGTATTCATCCATATGCCATGTATGGAAATAGTAGCAATTAATCCGACTATAAACATTGCTATAATAGATGTAAGCCCATAGTAAACAGAAAGTCTTGTTCCAAATTTCATTTGTTCCCTCCAAATCGGTAGCCTATTCCGAATACAGTAGTAACATTTACTGGTTCACTAGAATCTGTTTCAATTTTCTTTCTGAGCCTTGCAATGCAAATATCCACTACCCTGCTATCTCCCATATAATCAAAGCCCCACACCTTTTGTAGAAGATCTTCTCTGGTGAATACCTTCTTGGGGTTTCTCGCTAATAATTCCAGCAGTTGAAATTCCTTGAGAGTGAGTACAATTTCTTGGTCATTTTTCCTTACAATCATATTATCGAAATCAATTTGAAGATCATTATGTAATATAGTTTCTGCTTTTTTATTACCAGATACCCTTCTTAGCACTGCCTTAACCCTTGCAATAAGCTCCATCGTATCAAAGGGTTTGGTAATGTAGTCATCTGCTCCTAGCTCAAGCCCGATAACTTTATCTACAACCTCATTCTTGGCGGTGAGCATAATAGTTGGAATGTTGTTAGGGATACCTACCTTTTTGTATACCTCATATCCGCTCATGTCAGGAAGCATAATATCAAGAAGTAATAGATCGGGTCTAAATCTCTCGGTTAAACTGATGGCAGATTTACCGTCTATAGCAGTAGCGACTTCATACTTCTCCCTCTTTAGTATCAGTTCTACCAGATCACGAAGTGCTGGTTCATCATCAACAATAAGTATCTTATGCATATTTCACCTTCTCAATGTTTTCTACCATTGCAAGTAAATCTAATAAATAAAAGTGTGCACTGAGTATCCTATTAATATCATAGCATACAAGAAATAAAAAGTAACCTTCTGGTTAAAAAGGGGACGGTTCTCTTTTGACTCAAACTTAGTCTTGTTTAAGTGAGTCAAAAGAGAACCGTCCCCGCGTCCCCGTTTTTCGTTTTTATTTTTCAAAAAAAGTCTATTTTACCATCGCCTTTAGCCCAGCAGTATTTAAGATGTTCCAAGGCTTATTATAATGTGGCTGGAAGAAGAAATCTATAAAGCCCAGTTCATCAATAGTCATTTTATTTTGTATTACAACAGACATTGTATTCATTGTTTGTGTCATATCAAAATCTGATACTATCTGTGCTCCAAGTACTCTTCTTGTGTTTTTGTCATATACAACCTTGAGAAGAACCTCATGGTACGTAGGCATAAACTCAGGCCTATTGCTCTCAGTAAGTATAACTGTCTCAATCTCAAATCCACTTGCCACAGCTACCGACTCAATCATTCCGGTAGAAGCACAGTTCATTGAATAAATCTTGATAGCTGAGGTTCCCTGAGTACCAAGGTACTTAATATTGTTGCCATCAAGATTTTTAGCAACCAAAGCTCCCATCCTTACAGCATTTGTAGCTAAAGGAATATACTGATGTTTACCAGTTGGATTATATACAACAGCACAACAATCTCCGGCTGCAAGTATATCTTTATCGCTGGTATGCATATATTCATCCACTAAGAGCGCTCCGTTAGGCAGCATATCAAGCTTATCTTTAAATAAAGAAGTAGTAGGTCTAAATCCTATTGCTAAGATAACCAAATCCCCTTCTATTGTAACCTTATCCGTTTCAACAGAACTAACACTGGTATCACCATTGAATTTCTGAACCATTTGTCCAAGCGCCAACTTAACACCATTTTTCTCCAGCTCAGCCTCCAATATATCAGTGAATTCCTTATCATAGTACTTACTCAAAATTCTATCCTCAGCATCTACTAGAGTAACCTTCTTACCAGAAGATGCAAACGCCTCAGCAAGCTCAACTCCAATATATCCAGCACCTACTACAATAATACTCTTTGCAGTGGCTGCCTTTTCTATAATAGTCTTTGAGTGAGAGTAATTTTTGCATATAAGAACATTGTTAAGGTCTATACCTTGAATCTTGGGAATTATAGGCCATGATCCGGTAGTTACTACTAACTTATCATAAGAATCAGTAAAGACTTCTCCCGTTTCCAAGTTTCTAACACTAACTATTTTGTTAGCAGTATCAACATCAAATACCTCATGTAGCATTTTTGTTGTTACACCAATTTCAGCAAGCTTTTCGGGTGATGAATAAAAAAGTCCACTTGGGTCCTTAACAACCCCTCCAACATGAAGTGCTATACCGCATGATAAAAAAGAAATATTATCATTCTTTTCGTAAACAGTAACTTCTGAATCACTATACAAACTTCTAATATTTACAATTGCTGATGTTCCAGCATGAGTACATCCTAAAACAATAACTTTCATACCTTCACCGCTCCTTTTAATATATATATAACATAAATGTCATACATATATATACCTCCTCCAAGGAAGATTAAACATATTCCCGCAGGATTAATTATGTACAAACCTATTCTACATGCTTAGTCTTGTAACATATTTTTACACGCTGAAATTATGTACAAACCATATTGTACAAGCTTAATTTTGTACCATATTTATACACGCTTAAATTGTGTAAAACGATACTATACAAGCTTAATTTTGAATCATATTCTGCACGCTGAAATTATGTACAAATGATATTCTACAAGCTTAAATCATGTATACAAACATATTAATTTACGTAATAACTACACACCTGCCTGAATAGACTTGTCCTTTTCCAAGATATGCTGTACTATCCAGTCAACTACAAAATCCAATAACTCTATAAGGTGTTTATCCTGATCTTCATCAAGTACAGTAAGGTCGTAACTATTAATCTTTTCTATAAAATCATCGTGTTCAACCTTGTGGGTAAAAAATTTCTTGTACCCGATTGACTGCATGTACTTCTGTTCCTGCTCAAAATGAAAAACAGTATAGTCTTTAAGTTCAGCTATAAGATTTAGGATGCTGTCGTATTTATCAGTAACAAGCTGATTTCTTACTAATTCATAAATACTATCTGCAATTTGAAATAACTTCTTGTGCTGTAAATCAATCTCCTCTACTCCAATTAAGTATTCTTCTTTCCACTGAATCATTTTGATACCTCCCAAATAAATAATTATAAATCAAGTTTTTTGATTCTCCCAATTTTTTTCTCTCTCTTATTTTTATACATCTTTAAATCTATGTCATTAATAAATTCTTCAATAGTCATGGTACTATCAGAGTATGTGCCATATGCATAACTAAAATTAATGCTATAAGGCTTTATACCTTTTTTGTTGAACTTCTCTACAGCATCCACCATTTTCCATATAAGACCTTCCAGTCTGTCAGAGGACATTTCATCAACCAAAACGCAGAATTCATCCCCACCTATTCTTACTACAACACCCTTATTATTAAAAACCCTTTGCAACAATATAACAAATATACGCAAAACATAGTTTCCCTCCGCATGCCCATATGTGTCATTTATAGACTTGAATAAATCCAAATCTATCATTATAAGTGAAAAGCGTTTTTTTCTCTTTATGTATGATTTAAGGCATTTGTGTAGAGCTACTCTATTTCTGGCCCCTGTTAGGGTGTCCCTGAAAAGCTCTCTTTGCTGCAAAACTATAAACATAAATACAATTACAATGGAGCTGATACCCCAGAGGGTATTGAAAAATTTTGCCTGAGCTACAATGATTCCCCCTTGTACCATTAGAATACTTATCATGTAATAATATTCACCCAAACACAGCATCTTTTTGTGTTTTTTGAGAAACATTACCCCATATAATATACATATGAAGCTAACAGTAACAGAGATACCTATTGAAATATTTAAAGCCTCTAGATAGTTCAAAAGCACAATAACCTGAATAAGGTTTATGGCCAACAAAGCTATAATAAGCTTGCAACAAGTTGTTTGCAGACTTCTGCTGTGGGGAAAATAATTTTGTATAAACTTCAGATAGAGGTATGTAAGTACAGGAAGCATAATTAATCCAACAGCAAAAATCCAAGTGGTTGATATAAGACTGTCAAGTACCTCAAGCGCAGTCATTAGTATACCAACAAGCAGCAACACAATATAGAGCTTACTAATCTTTGAGTTTCTATCTACAATATTAAAAACATAGATAGAAAATAAAAGTAGGAAAGCGCAAATAATAATATTGAATTGTTGAGTTGCCAGTAGTTCCATTGAACATCTCCAAACTTTTACAATACTCTACTGTATATCGACATTATGCATAAAAATAGTAATACTTTTACATTATTTTATCATTATTTTATACAATTTAAAAGTTGTATTTGTAATTTTTGGAATATTATTTTAATATTTTGCGCAATATTACATTTTCCCTTAAGCATTGTTTAGCTTTTTCTCTATTACTTTCAATATGAATATAAGTATATCTGTTTGGCTTAATGCTTGGAGCAAGATCTATCGCCTTTTCAAAGTCATCTGCCCTCATGCCCAAAGTCTCAACATGGTCAAAGAAGCCTGTATCGGACAAAAACTTTTCTACTCTTTCATAACGGTGATTTTGCACAAGACTCATTAAATAGGTAGAGATACCCACCTGGGTGCCATGTAACTGCGGACGTTCAAGTATTTTATCCAGAGCATGAGATATAAGGTGCTCACTTCCACTTGCTGGGGCAGAACTGCCTGCAATCTCCATGGCAACGCCACTCATTGTAAGAGAATCTACCATTTCTTTTAGGAAAAAGTACTCTGTAATAGTTGTATAAGGCATTCTAACAATACTGTTCACAGATTTTTTTGCCATCATAGCGGCAAAGTCATTTACTCTTGCCTTTTTGTGACTTTCTTCAAACTGCCAGTCATATACAGCAGATATTTTTGAAATTATATCGCCTAAACCTGAGTAGATAAATTTGACTGGTGAATGCTTTACAACAGCTAAATCAACTATAATTCCAAATGGCATAAATGCGTGAACTGAGGTTCTCCGTCCATTTATGATTAATGAACAGCCAGAGCTGGCAAACCCATCATGTGATGTGGAAGTAGGTATGCTTATAAATGGCAAGTTATTGAGAAATGCAACATATTTAGCAGCATCTAGTACCTTTCCACCACCAATACCAACTATTGCATTGGTATTTGAAGGAATTGAAAATGCGCGCGTGGTAAGATTCTCCAACCTTATATCATCATAATCATAGGTATCCAGTAAGGTTAAAGACTTTCTCTCCTTAATAGACTCAATAACCTTGTCCCCAAAAAGCTCCCTTATACCCTCTCCAAAGAAAATAACGACCTTGCATATACCTGCTCTTTCAATGTGTAGCCCTGTCTTAGCTAGTGTATCCCTATCAACTTCAAGAATATTGGGAATAGCAATGCGATGAACCGATGTCCCCATAAAAACACTCCTTTAAATCAATCTGTTTTCTATCAGATACTTTTCAACCTCAATGTATTTGGAAAAGGGAACAAAATCGATATTTTCCTTTGTTAATAAGTCTTGAAGCTGACTTTTGGCAAACGCACAATGTGCTTCCTTTGCAGCTAACATATCTGGCTCACTATCTCCTGCAAAAAATACCCTTTCATACTGCTGCTTTAACTTCCTTATTACCTTTGCTTTATCAAGTCCAAAAATATCGGAATAGTATTCGCTTTCCTTATCAGGAATTATTTCAATGCCTCTATCCTTATAGATACCCTTCATTGAAATAACAGTAACATTATTAATCCCTAAATGTTCTAATAATTTGTTAATATAATAAGAGGTGCCTGCACTCAATATATAAAAATCCCCGCCATTTTGTTCAACATTGCGAATAAATTGAGTAGCATAAGGGTCTAATGGTATTTCCATAATATCTTCAAGAATCTCCTGTTCATCCCTATCCATCGAACCAAATATCTTATTAAGGAACTCAACATTTATTTTTTTTGTTTTTCTCCATTCTTCATAAAAGGAGCGTCCCCAATCACTCATGTACTTATCGATAACTATATGGTAAAAGTCCTTGTCCGTCAAAGTGCCATCAAAATCAGATACAAATGCAAATTTTTTCATAGATTATCCCCCGTAGCATAACAAATTAAAATTAGTATGAACTTTTTAAAGAGAAAAATTCAACTCGATCATATTATAATACCCTTAAATTATAACTAACCAATAAAATATATACAACTTTATGTATTACAAGTTAAATAATCATTGCAAAAACTGCAAATAATATTTATCATAGAATAGTATGTAAATTTATTAGGTAAAGGAAAACACATGGAAAATTTAAGTTTTAAAGATTTAGCACTGTCTCAAGAAGTGCAAAAAGCGATTGCTGAAATGGGATTTGAAGAGGCCACTCCCATACAATCACAATCTATTCCCTATATATTAGAAGGAAGGGACCTTATCGGACAAGCACAAACCGGTACAGGTAAAACATGTGCATTTGGAATCCCGGCTATAGAAATGATTGATGAATCATCTGAATCAATACAGATTTTGATTTTATGCCCGACTAGAGAGCTTGCTATTCAATCTGCTGAAGAATTGCGTAATGTTCTAAAGTATAAGCCAGGTATAAGAATTCTACCTGTTTATGGAGGGCAGCCTATACATAGACAAATAATTGCTCTCAAAAAACGTCCTCAGATTATAATTGGTACTCCTGGAAGAGTCATGGATCATATGAGACGCAAAACCCTAAAGTTTGACTCTCTTAAGATGATAGTACTTGATGAAGCCGATGAAATGCTTAATATGGGCTTTCGTGAAGATATTGATACTATACTTGAAGAAATCCCTGGTTCCAGACAAACGATCCTATTTTCTGCTACTATGCCAAAAGAAATAATGGATATTACTCATAAATATCAGAAGGATCCTATTCATATAAGGGTAGCTCACAAGGAGCTCACTGTCCCTAGCATTGAACAATATTACCTCGAGGTTAGAGAATCCTCTAGGCTCGAAGTGCTATCAAGGCTTATTGATACCCATGATATAAAGCTCTCCTTAATCTTCTGTAATACAAAAAAACGTGTAGATGAATTAACCTCCAATCTTCAGTCAAGAGGATTTTCTGCAGAAGCATTACATGGTGATATGAGACAAGAGCATCGCGACAAGGTAATGGGGCAGTTCAGAAAAGGAACCTTTGATATTCTTGTGGCAACAGATGTAGCTGCGAGAGGTATTGATGTTGACGATGTGGAAGCAGTTTTCAATTATGATATTCCTAGTGACGAAGAGTACTATGTTCATAGAATAGGCAGAACAGGTAGAGCGGGTCGCTCAGGAAAAGCATTTACCTTTATATGGGGTAGGGAGATTTACAAATTGCGTGACATACAAAGATATACAAAGACCAATGTTACACCTATGAAGGTCCCATCATTATCTGATTTAGAAGAAATACGTATGAGTAAGGCCTATAAAGCATTAAAAGAAAACCTTCAACATGAAAACATAAACAAGTACACCAGCTATATTAACAAGTTTATTGAAGAATATAACGATGAAATCCATAGTGAAGAGCAACAATTCCTCACTACTCTTGATGTTGCAGCAGCACTGCTGAGGATGTATGCAATTGAAACGGGAAGTGAAAGCTGTGAACAAGAGATTGAAGAAGTAAATAATAGTTATGCTGCAAAACCAGATATGACAAGGCTATTTATCAATATTGGCAGTGAATCAAATATTTTGCCTAAGCATATAGTTGAGAGCATTGTTTCATCAACCGGAATGTCTGGAAATCTTGTTGGCTCTATAGATATTTTTGATAGATATTCTTTTGTTGAAGTACCAACTGAATATGCTGCTGAAGTAATAAACATGCTCAAGAACTCTAAAATCAGAGGTAAAAAGATCAATATAGAGCAGTCGACACCTAAGAGGAGCGCAAAGAGAAGCAGTGGAGAATCTCGTTCTTCTGGAGCCTCTCGTTCCTCCAGCTCAAATCGTTCATCTGGGTCTCGTTCTTCTGAAGAATCCCGTTCCACCAGCTCATATCGTTCATCTGGGTCACGCTCAGCTGGATCTCGTTCTTCCGGATCCCGTTCCTCTGGCGATTCCAGTTCTTCTGGCGATTCCCGTTCTTCAGGGTCACGTTCATCCGGCGGTCAATATTCCAAGGGGTCTGATCGTAATAGCGGAGGACAGTATTCCAAGGGGTCTGATCGTAATAATGTCGGTACAAAAGGTAACGACTCCGCCCAGAAGAAAAGACGACAGAGCAATAAGAATTCTTATTCATCAGGCAAATGAAATCCTTCTACTTTCAAGCATAAAATAGCCAATAGGTACGCCTAAATTTTGAAAAATGCTTTAAGACATTTAACAATGAGCATAATATGCCATATAAAAACAAAACCATGCTTTGGAGAATACTCACCGCATGGTTTTAATTTTTATATAGTAATAATAGAAATTCACTTGCTCTGATTTGCAATTTTTTCAGCCAACTCGTTTAGGTAAGTCCAACGTTCAATAGCAAGTTCCAGCCTTTTCTCAATTTCTGTCTGCTTTTCTAACAGCTCATTCAGTTTTACAAAGTCACTAGCAGCATTATCAATTTGCTTCTTTACATGTGAAAGCTGCTGTTCAAGCTCTTCTATGAAACTATCAATTTCATCAAATTCCTTCTGCTCTTTGTACGTAAACTTAAGAGGTCTGTCTTTGCGACGCTCCTGGCTGGTCCTATCCTCGGAATCTAAAGAACTTCTATTTTTTGCCCCTTCAACTTTATCCGATTGTTTATTATCTGTTTGTTTATCTCCATCCTCATCCAAGCCCTCCATATACTGAACATAGTCAGTGTAGTTTCCTGAGAGCTGTCTTACAAAACCGTTCCCTTCAAAGGAAAAAATTCTATCTGCTACTCTGTCTAGAAAAAACCTGTCATGTGATACTGCTATCACTGCACCTGGGAAATACTCTAAATAATCTTCAAGTATGGATAGTGTCTGAATATCCAAATCATTTGTGGGCTCATCCAAAAGCAAAACATTAGGCGCACTCATGAGTATTCTCAAGAGATATAACCTCCTTTTTTCACCGCCCGAAAGCTTTGAAATAGGAGTCCATTGTACTGCGGGAGGAAATAAGAACCTCTCCAGCATCTGAGATGCACTTAGTTGTCCCTCCGCTGTTTCCAGATACTCTGCCTGCTCTCTTATATACTCTATTACCCTAAGGCTATCATTCATATCGGTACATTCCTGAGTAAAAAATCCGATTTTGACAGTTTGACCTACCTCAACTGAGCCTGAATCAGGGCTCAGAAAACCAGACAATATGTTTAAAAGGGTTGACTTACCTGCACCATTATGTCCAATGATACCTATTCTATCATCTCTGAGCAGTATATAGCTGAAGTCCTTTATGACTTGCAGCTCTCCAAATGCTTTGGAAACATTATTGAGTTCAATTATTTTTCTTCCTAAACGAGCTGCTCCCACTTTTATTTCAATTGATGAATCTTCCTTGGGTGCCTCTATATCCTTCAGTGCGTTAAACCTGTCAATGCGTGCTTTTTGTTTGGTAGAACGAGCCTGAGCTCCTCGCCTAATCCAGGCAAGCTCATTTCTAAGTAGATTCTGCCTCTTTTTCTCAGAAGCCTGTTCCATCTCTTCACGTTCGGCCTTCATTTCAAGGAACTTACTGTAGTTTGCCTGATAGCTGAAAAGTCTTCCATTGTCCAACTCTATTATTCTATTGGTTACCCTCTCGAGGAAGTATCTGTCATGTGTAACCATGAGAAGTGCTCCCTTCCTTGCATTCAGGTACTTTTCCAGCCAGTCTACAGTAGAATTATCTATATGGTTTGTAGGTTCATCCAATATAAGCAATTCACTAGGGCTTATCAACGCTCCTGCCATGGCAACCCTCTTTCGCTGTCCCCCTGAAAGAGTGGAAATCTCTGCATCAAAATCGTCAATTCCAAGCTTTGAAAGTACAGTTTTGGCCTGACTTTCCAGATTCCATGCTCCCAACTCATCCATTTGCTGCATTATTGAAATGAGCTGTTTTTCTGTTGCACTGTCCATACCACTTGACTGCTTTGCAATCAATTGCTCATACTGACGAAGTACCTTCATAACAGGCCAGTGCCCGGTAAATACCTGTTGAATTACAGTCTCTCCCTCTCTAAATACAGGGTTCTGAGGCAGGTATCCAACAGTTACACTGTTTCCCATAATAATCCTGCCACTATCAGGCTTTTCAACTCCTGCAATAACCTTAAGCAGCGTACTCTTTCCAGTTCCATTGACGCCAATCAAACCAATTCTATCGTTCTCATCTATACCAATAGAAACGTTTTCTATAAGTTTTTTCTCACTGTAGCTTTTAGAGATATTTTCTGCTGACAATATGTTCAATTTAAATCCTCCGAATTCATGCTGGGTACTTTATAGTATTTATCTTTATTAACAAAACCATAATATATATAATTATACTGTGGCCTACCCGCAGGCTATAACATTATCAATGGTTTACACATAAGCTAAGATATTATCTTCTGATATACTACAAGGTCAACCCATCTATCAAATTTACACCCTACCTCTTTATAGTGGGCACACTTCTCATAACCCTGTTTTTGAAATAATTTACAACTGCTCTCGTTTTCACCTGAAATTGTGGATACTAACACATGTATATCTGTTGTTCTCGCATACTGCTCTATAAACTCAAGAGCCCTAGTACCAATGCCTCTTCCAGTACAGTCCTGCTTTAAATACAGTGTTACCTCGGCTGTAAAATCATATGCCTGTCTTACCTTATGCTGTGTAAGCAGTACATATCCGCATACACATTCATCCAAAAGTATAGCATAGGTTCGATATTTGGGATTCTCATGAAAAAGAATCTTACTCATCTCATCCTCATTAAGCTCAGCTTTATGAAATGTAGCTGTACTATTTCTAATATAGTAATTATATATTTCCAATGCCGGTGCTACATACTCTTGGGTCATTTCTTTAAAACTAATATCCATACAAATCCCCTGCCCACTTAAAATGTCTTTTTCTAAATTTATATACTTCTTGCTAAGCTAATTTTATTCTTACTAATATCCATTTTCAACAATAAATCAAATTATATCATAAATACGATATAAAATAAGTACAGCAACTCACTGATACAAAATAAATACAGCAACCCTACTCATATAAGTAAACACAACTCCACTAATAAAACAAACTCAGAATACCACTTATATAAATAAACACAGAAATCCACTATAAAATAAACACAGAACTCCACTATAAAATAAACACAGAACTCAACTATAAAATAAACACAGAACTCAACTATAAAATATACACAGAAATCCTCTAATAAAAAAAACACAGCAACCCTGCTAACATAAAGCTTTCAGAAGTATTACTGATAAAAAAAGGCTGGTGCACTAAACTCTACACCAGCCCTACATCTTTCTTTAATATTTACTTAATTTGTTCAAATGCATTCTCAATGTCATAAATCAAATCATCAACATCTTCAATTCCTACTGAAAGTCTTATTTGAGAAGGAGTTACGCCTGCCGCTTTTTGCTCTTTCTCGTTTAATTGAGAATGGGTAGTTGAGGCAGGATGAATAACCAGCGACTTAGCGTCTGCAACGTTCGCTAGTAATGAGAAGACTTCTAGCTTATCAATAAAACTCTTCGCAGCTTGTGCTCCACCCTTAATTTCAAAGGAGAATATTGCTCCTGCACCCTTTGGAAGGTATTTTTTGGCCAGTGCATAATACTTGTTGTCTTCAAGACCTGGGTAATTTACACTTTCAACCTGCGGATGATTTTTCAGATACTGTGCAATCTTTATTGCATTTGAGACATGGCGCTCTACTCTGAGAGAAAGTGTTTCTAGCCCCTGCAACAGGAGGAAGGAGTTAAACGGACTTATTGCAGCTCCGGTATCTCTGAGCAGTGTTACCCTCGCCTTGATTATATATGCCAATGCCCCAACAGCCTCAACATACTTCACTCCGTGGTATGAAGGGTCTGGTTGAGTCAAGCCTGGAAATTTCCCGCTTTTTGCCCAATCAAATTTGCCCGAGTCAATAATTACTCCACCTATTGAAGTTCCATGCCCCCCTATATACTTGGTGGCTGAATGTACCACGATGTCAGCTCCGAATTCTATTGGTCTTATCAGATATGGAGTACCAAAGGTATTATCAATAATCAGAGGAATACCATTCTCATGTGCAACGCTTGCAACTGCCTCAATGTCGATAATGTTAGTACCTGGATTGCCGATTGTTTCAATGAATACAGCTTTTGTTTTATCTGTAATTGCAGCTCTAAAGTTTTCCACATCATCAGGATCAACAAACACTGTTTTGATTCCGAGTTTAGGAAGCGTATGAGCAAATAGATTATATGTACCACCGTACAATGTACTCGCAGCAACGATTTCATCTCCACTCTCTGCAATATTTAGTATTGAGTAGGTAATGGCAGCAGAACCTGACGCAACAGCTAGTGCACCAACACCACCTTCTAGTGCTGCAATTCTCTGTTCAAATACATCGTTGGTAGGATTCATTATTCTTGTATAAATATTTCCTGATTCTTTTAGTGAAAACAGGTTTTCCGCATGTTCAGAATTATTGAATACATAAGAGGTTGTTTGATAGATTGGAACCGCTCTTGAGCCAGTAGCAGGATCAGGACTTTGGCCTGCGTGAACTTGCAATGTGTCAAATTTAAAACTTCTTTTACCCATTAATATCATCTCCCATTTAATTATTATTCCACCAAGCGTTGTTGGGAATATTTTTCATTTTAATTATAATATCATCATTATTAAAATAAATCAATACAATTCCTATATAAATAATAGGTTTTTATAGGTATAATTTTCTATTTATTTTTTTTGACTATATCGGTAATGATAATTAGGAAGTTAAATCTATTTTAATGGAGGAATTCAAAATGGATCACAATTCAAGTATTGGTTGTACTGTAACAGAGTGTA
>JAEYTP010000067.1 GCA_023433945.1 Bacillota bacterium
ACCTTGATTAAAAGTCAAGTGCTCTGCCAACTGAGCTAATGGGTCGCTTGGCTGGGATGGCTGGACTCGAACCAACGAAATGCCAGAGTCAAAGTCTGGTGCCTTACCGGCTTGGCTACATCCCAATGTCTAAGCGCAAAGACTATTATAATGAGGTTTCGACTTTTTGTCAAGCTTTATTGACAAATTTATTAATTGAATTTCTAGTGGCTCTTTAGTAGTATAGTATTGATCATTTTGTAATACATTATCCCGATTTTGGATTACAATTAATTAACATCCATAGGTTAAATATATTAAGAAACATCTATTTAAATGTATTAAGATAAAAGTGCTTCACGTCAAACAATTTTTGGGAAATAATTAGTTTACAATTATTTCCCAAAAACTTTTACAAGATCACAACATAATAATTATTTTTTCAATTTAAAGTCTTGAGTTGCAATATCAATTAGCTTTAACTCTTTGTTTCTTTCCTCAGCCATTCTAATTGACCATTCATTTTCAAATAAAACGGCATTACGATTCATTTTATCTTCAACTATAACTGCGGTACTTGGAAGATTAAGCTTTCTTGGGTCAAGCTCAGCATTCTCTATCCAACGGGCGTGCCTATATGGCAGTTGCTGTATTCTGAGTTGAACTCCATATTCATTTTTTAGTCTATACTCTAGAACTTCGAACTGCAAAGCTCCAACAACGCCAATAATCAAGGCTTCTATACCTATATCAATCTGCTTAAATACCTGGATTGCTCCTTCTTCTGAAAGCTGATCTATACCTTTTATGAATTGCTTTCTCTTCATAGTATCTGCAGGTGTTACTCTGGCAAAGTGTTCAGCAGGGAATATGGGGATGCCTTCAAACTTAACTGGCGCATTACCTTCGTAAAGTGTATCCCCTAAATTAAATATACCCGGATCAAATAGACCTATAATATCACCTGGATAAGCCTCTTCAACAATAGTTCTCTCCTGAGCCATAAATTGCTGGGGCTGGGAAAGTCTGAATTCCTTGCCTGCATTAACGTGCTTAACAGACATACCTTTCGTAAACTTACCCGAGCAGATTCTCAGAAATGCAAGTCTGTCTCGATGAGTAGGGTTCATATTTGCCTGTATCTTAAATATAAATCCGGAGAACTTGTCATCCTCAGGGTCAATCTCACCTTCAGTTGAATCCTTGATACCTGGTGACGGAGCGAGATTTAGGAAGGCTTCCAAAAACGGCTGAACACCGAAATTGGTCATTGCACTTCCAAAGAACATTGGAGTTAATTCTCCAGTCATAATCTTCTTTTTATCGAATTCATCCCCTGCCATATCTAGCAATTCAATATCTTCAACCAGCTTATCGTGATAATGACTTCCCAAAAGGTCACAGAATATTGGGTCATCTACAGTTCCTACTGTAGATGAAACCTGTGTCTGGCCGTGTTCTCCGCCTCCAAACAGCTCTACCTGTTTGTTCTTTCTATCATAAACCCCTTTGAAGTCACCCTCTGTTCCAATAGGCCAGTTCATAGGATATGAACGTATACCTAGAACGTTTTCAATTTCCTCCATAAGCTCAAAAGGATCCTTGCTTGCTCGGTCCATCTTATTTACAAATGTAAATATCGGAATACCCCTTAGCTTACAAACGTGGAAAAGTTTTATTGTTTGTGCTTCCACACCCTTGGCACCGTCGATAAGCATTACTGCACTATCAGCAGCAATCAGAGTTCTATAAGTATCTTCACTGAAATCCTGGTGACCGGGAGTATCAAGGATGTTAATACAATAATCGTTATATTCAAATTGCATTACACTTGATGTTACAGAAATACCCCTCTGTTTTTCAATCTCCATCCAGTCAGAAACTGCATACTTGTTGGCTTTTCTTGCCTTTACAGAACCTGCTAATCGTATAGCTCCCCCATAAAGAAGAAGTTTTTCTGTCAATGTTGTTTTACCGGCATCAGGGTGAGAAATTATAGCGAAAGTTTTTCTTCTTGAAACCTCTCTTTTTATTTCAGCTTTTAAATCAGCCATGATAATAAACCTCTCAGAATCATCTAAATATATGCTAAAAAAGTAATAGCAGTTACATTCTATAGTATAGCCATTTGACTGTCAAATAAAAACATAAGCCCTCTGGGAGGATTATTTAACACCGATATAGAATATTTAAGATTAAGGTTTTTACCAATGATTAAGAATGGGGGAGTTAGTATGAGTACAAATACTATTGACATAACAATAAATGGAGATAAAATAACCCTGTCTGAACCTAAAACTCTTTTTCAAATCAGTAAAATGATTGATACCGTAGCAAAGGCTGCAATTGTAGCAGCAAGAGTTAATAATAAAATTAAGGAACTAAATTATCAGATAAATGCTCCTGCAAACATCAAGTTTATTGATTTAACAGATGAGGATGGCATGAGGATATATAGGAGAAGTCTATATTTCATTTTTATTATGGCTGTAAATGACTTATTCCCCGAGCGTAAAGCTATAGTAAGCCATCCAATGTATAACGGAGTATTCTGTGAGATAAACGGTGAAAGTGAGCTGACTGCTGAAGAGGTTATCTTGGTAGAAACGAGAATGCGTGAGATAGTTGAGCAAGGTATTCCTTTTGAAAAAACCGTAATACCAACAAAAGATGCTCAGCAATTGTATTTACAACAGGGAAGACGAGATAAGTTTGAAGCTATCAATCATAGGCAGAAGAAATATGTTACTTTTTATAGATGCGGTGGATACGAGGATTACTATTATGGCTATATGGTGCCTGATACCAGCTATGTTAAGTGCTTTGCACTTAAGTTTTATGAAGGAGGCATCGTAATTCAATTCCCATCAAAGGCAAATCCCGAGGTATTACCTCCATTCAAGGAGCAAAAAAAGCTGTTTAACATTTTTGTGGAGCATAAAAAGTGGGCAAGGATACTAGGGGTTGGCAATGTTGGAATGCTAAACCAAATTATTAGTGAAGGCGGTATTAGTGAACTCATCAGAGTAAGTGAGGCATTGCATGAGAAGAAAATAGCACAGATTGCCGATAATATTACAAACCATGAAGAAAGAAAGAGGATTGTGTTAATATCGGGACCATCATCTTCCGGTAAGACCACATTTGCTAACAGGTTGGGAGTACAACTGAGGGTTAATGGTTTTGTACCTAGAACGATTTCGTTGGATGATTATTTTGTAGATAGAGATAGAACACCCAAAGACCCAGAGGGAGATTATGATTTCGAGGCTCTTGAGGCAATAGATGTTGATTACTTTAATATTCAGTTATCACAACTGCTAGAAGGAAAAGAAGTTGAAGTCCCAACTTTTAATTTTACTACTGGCTACCGAGAAAAGGTTGGCAAGAAAATGAGGATGCATGAGGATGACATTCTTGTTATTGAAGGAATACACGGTCTTAATGATAAGCTGACAGCTTCCATTGCTACAAAGGATAAGTATAAAATATATGTCAGTGCATTGACAGCCATGAATATTGACGAGCACAACAGGATACCATCAACTGATACTAGAGTCATTAGACGAATAGTAAGAGATAATCAGTTTAGAGGGTGTTCTGCGGTCAATACAATTAAAAGATGGCCTTCTGTTAGAAGAGGTGAGGAAAAGAACATATTCCCTTATCAGGAGAATGCCGATATAATGTTTAACTCATCACTTGTATATGAACTTTGTTTGCTTAAGAACTATGCCGAACCGTTACTTATGCAAATTGGAGAAGACTATGAATGCTATAGTGAAGTAAAAAGATTGATAGAGTTTTTGAGCTATTTTGTTGCAATAGATTGTAAGGATATACCTATTAATTCTATTGTAAGGGAATTTATCGGAGGCAGTTGCTTTTTCAACTGATTAAATATAGGGGCTGCTCAAATTCAATAAACGAGGTGTATGGTATGAGATTGAGTGAAGTAGCAAAATGTCTTAATGCTGAATTATTTGTTGGACATGACAGGTTGGATTGCGATGTACAATCAGCATGTGGTTCTGACTTGATGAGTGATGTTATGGCATTTTCAGTTAATAGCTGTGTATTACTCACAGGTCTGGTTAATTTGCAAGTTATTCGTACTGCTGAAATGATGGACATAAAGGCAGTGGTTTTTGTGAGAGGTAAGACACCCACACAGCCAATGATAGAGCTTGCTGGAGAAAAAGGGATAGTACTTATGAGCTCACAGCTACCAATGTTTGAATCTTGTGGAAAGCTATATTCAAACGGCTTGAAAGGAAAGCAGTGCATATAAAAAACAAAAAGGATGATATTTTATGAGCACTATCAAGCTAAGGTACGTTATTGAAGCAGATAATTTTGTTACGGCTGGTGAGGCATCCAGCAATGTTAAAAAGAAGCTTTCCCAGTTGGGCGTGGCCCCACACATCATAAAACGGGCTGCGGTGGCAATGTATGAAGCTGAAATCAATGCTGTGATTCATGGCGGAGGGGGCCACGCAGTTGTAGACATATCCGAGGATTGTGTAGTCATCAGGATAATAGATAAAGGGCCAGGTATACCTGATGTATCGCTTGCTATGACAGCAGGATATTCTACAGCACCAGATTCCATTAGGGAGATGGGGTTTGGAGCGGGTATGGGACTGCCTAATATACAAAAGCATTCAGATAAGCTCGAGATAAATACTGAGATTGGCAAAGGGACAGAAGTCATCATCACTGTTTTATTCAATTAAGTTCAAGTCCTATAAGGGAGTTTATTCCAATATAATGTTTATGCCTCATGGTGTAGTTAATGTTTCATGAGGGAGTTAATTTAGCATGTGTGAGCTTATTTTCCATGTTTATTTATATATCTTTACGGTACTATTTATTGTAAAAAATATTTATAAAGAAAGGACAGCTTATCATGAAAGAATATTTCCACTCTGTACATCTTGATAAGGAAAAGTGTAGAGGATGCACAAACTGCATCAAGCGTTGTCCTACTGAAGCCATTAGAGTGAGGAAGAGTAAGGCTCAGATAACCAATGAACGTTGCATAGATTGTGGAGAATGTCTGAGAGTTTGCCCCTATCATGCAAAAACAGCTATCAGCGACAGCCTTGATATGATGAATAACTTTAAATACAAGGTTGTACTTCCGGCACCTTCTTTATATGGACAATTTGAAAAAATTTATTCAAGGCTAGATATATTAACAGCTCTCAAACAAATAGGCTTTGATTACGTCTATGAGGTGGCAGGAGCTGCAGAGATAGTTAGTGAGGCTACCCGACAAATTTTTAAAGAGGGTAGGTTTAAAAAGCCTATGATTTCATCTGCCTGCCCAGCGGTGGTCAAATTGATACAGGTTCGCTTTCCAAGCCTCATAGATAATATTGTCAGGCTTGAATCTCCTATGGAGGTAGCGGCAAAAATTGCTCGCAATGAACTAGCCGAGAGGTTAAAAGTTAATGAGCAGGAAATCGGAGTATTCTTTATTACGCCATGTGCTGCAAAAGTTACAAGCGTTAAAGCGCCATATGAAAAGCACAAGTCAAATGTAGATGGAGTAATATCAATCAATGAAGTATATTTTCGGATTAGAAGTAATCTTTCCAAGCCTTTAGTTCCTGATCAAAGTATTAAGGAAGCAAGTTTTGAAGGTATTCAGTGGGCCAACTCAGGCGGAGAAAGTGATGCGCTGGATACAGATAAAATACTTGCGGTTGATGGCATACATAATGTTATAAGTATATTTGAAGAGCTTGAGAATGACAGGCTGTCAGATATCGAATTTGTTGAAGCATTATCCTGTACTGGAGGGTGCCTGGGGGGGCCTTTGACAGTTACTAATGTATATGTTGCAAAGACCATAATAAACAAGCATATTGATGATGCTGTTCAAAAAGGTATAGTTAATGAAATTAATAGCGACTACAAGGAATTGGTGTGGACTTCGAACGTAGAATATAAGCCGGTGCTTAAGCTGGATCAAAACTTATCGCGTGCTATGCAAAAGCTAGAAAAAATGGAGCTTATTCATAAGGGGCTTCCGGACCTCGACTGCGGAGCTTGTGGTGCACCTAGTTGCAGAGCGCTAGCAGAGGATATAGTAAGGGGACTTGCCAATGAAACAGATTGTATATTTAAGCTTAGGGAGCGGATAAGGGATTTAGCTGCTGAGATGGTAGAGTTAGAGGGTAAGATGCCACCTGTTCTAGACAAAGAGGAGACCGACGATTAATCTAGTATTAACCAAAGAGCAGTACAGAAACATATTAATAGCACAATAATAATCATATTGATAAACACAATAATGGTCATATTAATAAACACATTAATATCATATTATTAAACACAATAATAGTCATATTAATAAACACAGTAGTAAACATAATAAACAAGTATTAGAACTGAGATTTTTATGACAAGGGGAGAAATAATGACAAGTGAACAATTAATTGATGCGATAGAAGGTGTTTGGCTTACAGATAATAATATCTGTGAGGAAGTAGAAAATGTGTACATTGGGGATTTACTCAGCTGGGTCATGTCACACGCCAAAAAGGGAGATGCATGGATTACTGTGCTGACAAATGTCAATGTTGCAGCCGTAGCACTACTTACAGAGGTTTCAGTGGTAATACTGCCAGAGGACATTCAGCCTGAGCCATTGTGCCTGAAAAAGGCCAACGAAAATGGCATTGCTATGATTAGTACAAAATATACAGCATTTGAAGTTGCAAAGTTGATTGCTAAATATCTGTAACTCATTATTTTGATAGCTTACTCAAATATGCTTTAATAAGGGGTTCTTTAGGGGGGGTACTGTGAAACTGTCATATGACCTACACATTCACTCTGCACTATCGCCTTGTGCTGATAAAGATATGACGCCAAACAATATTGTAAATATGAGTATTATAAAGGGCCTTGATGTAATCGCAATCACAGACCACAATTCGTGCGCAAATGTAGAGTCAGTTTTGAAATGTGCCAGCGCCCAGGGCCTAATTGTTATACCAGGTATGGAACTTGAAACAGCTGAAGAAATACACGTCTTATGCTTTTTCAGGGATTTGGAGAGCGCAATTTGCATGCAAAAAATAGTTTACGAGAACTTACCAGACTTAAAAAACAATGAGAACATTTTTGGTGAGCAATTAATAATGGATGAAAATGATAATATTATTTCAAAAGAAGATAAACTGTTACTGACTGGTTGCAAATTATCTATAAATGAAGTATTTGATATTGTTATAAATAACCTATCAGGAGCAGTAGTACCTGCGCATATTAATCGCGAGTCAAATAGTCTTTTATCCACATTTGGTTTAATGCCAGAAGATATTGATATCCATGTTATAGAATGGTATGAGAGCAATAAAACAAAGATTGAAAACACTGATTTTTTTACAAAGTACAAAGTGCTTCACTCTTCTGATGCGCATTACCTTCAAGACATAAACGAAAGTCAATATTTTATGGATATAGAGGCTTGTAGTGCTAACATTAACAGCATAATTGATTATTTACTTCTTTAACTGTGCGTTTTTGAGTAGTATTCGTTGCTGTTCAAAAATATACTTCATAAGTATTTCAGCATCTTTTGATGTTATTTTCTGAAAATGTACACCCACCTCAAACTTTTTTTCATTTTTAATTACCCTGACTACTTGCGCAATAGTTCTGATGCAAGTATAACCGGGTATAAATATGGATAAGTCTAAAATATTACCTATTTCTAATGGTTCATCCACTAATAGACAAGCACCGCTTCCGCTTAGATTCTTAGTATAACCACTTCTCAAGGGTTGGTCATTAAGGTCGGGAAAGGTATAGCTGTTAAAATCTGATATGTATTGTTCAACAACTAAATAATTTTGGTCTAAAACAGTTTCAAGCCTAAAATATCTTCTTCTTTGAATTTTGGAGTAATTACCTGTTACTTTAATAATAAAGGTTTCTACAGGACCAGACTTCTTGTACTCTTTGACAATAGCATCGAAGCATATCAACTCCTGTCTATCATTCAAATAGTAAGCCCTAATGGCAAGCCCATTTGACATAAACTTAAGTCTGTTTTCATATATTGGTGCTGCTATTGCGATGGTACTAGCATCGATAATATCTAGAAGTTGACTTACATAGCAGTTCGTATGTACCTTCCGATTGTTTTCATACTCTGGAATTTCAAGCTCAAACTTTGTACCAATTTTTATGTCCTTTGCATTCATTAAAGTTCTCCAAATAATTTTTATTTTAAACGAATGTTAGTGTATATAAATTATACTTTAAATTTATTCGTTTTTCCATATAATATAAGCAATCTTATGCTAAACCATGAGATTTTACTGGACAATATAGTAAAAAGTAATGAAATAGTGTATAATATTTTTGTCTTTTAGAAGCAAAAATTAATGTTTGGATGTGATATTTTTGGTCAAACAGTATTATACTGGTGATAACTATACAACACAGGGTGATAATAGGGTTATATGGGATAAGCTTTTTCTAAATTCCAGATGGTACTTTGTTTATAATTATGCTAAGCAAGTAATTAGTGGCAGAAGTGCTGCTGTAAAGGGAAAGTATGATTCTGAAAAATGGGTAGAGGGTAGTCTAAATATTGCAAAGGCTATAGAAAAAAGCGGTGGTAGGCTATTTATTGAGGGAATTGATAATATTAGGAAGGTAGAAGGTCCTGTTGTATTTGTAAGCAATCATATGAGTGTCTTAGAGACTTTTGTTTTTCCTGGTATTATTGAGCCTATTAAGAGGGTTACTTTTATTGTTAAGAATAGTCTGGTTACCAACCCGATATTTGGACCGGTTATGCGTTCGAGAGATCCAATTGTTCTATCAAGGACAAACTCTAGAGAAGACTTAATAAAGGTACTTAAGGAAGGGTCAGAGAAGCTTAAAAATGGCGTGTCCATTATTGTTTTTCCAGAGGGAAGCAGGATGGCGAGTTTTAAGCCTGAAAACTTTAATTCTCTAGGTGTTAAGCTCGCAAAAGACGCAGCCGTACCAATTATACCAGTTGCTATCAGGACAGATTTTTGGCCAAATGGTAAGCTAATAAAGGATGTTGGTCCTATTTACAGGAAGAAACCTGTTTGCATTACCTTTGGAGAAGCTCTTAATATAACTGGTAATGGAAAGGCAGAACACAAGCAGATTATAGAATTTATTGAGGAACATGTAAAAAAGTTTGATAGCATTAAGCTATAAGTTATATAACCCGATTTTTTAAACCATAATTGCTATTTAGTAAAAATATAAAATATAAGCCGCTTTTATTTAAGTGGCTTACATAAACGGGAATTAGCGCAGATGGTAGCGCGCTTGGTTCGGGACCAAGAGGCCGCGAGTTCAACTCTCGCATTTCCGACCACTACATACAAGCGGATTAGAGACTTTCTAGTTCGCTTGTTTTTTGTTGTAGGAAGCCAATAGCTTATGCCATCGGCTTCCTAAATCACCACAGATACAATTTACTGCAGATTCAACTTCCACCAATACAACTACCTCAACCGAATATAATCGGGAAACACACTAATCCCCCTACTTCTTTGCAACTACACAAATTATCTCACTGTCAGTTGTGTAAGGCTTTCCTGTCACATCACCATACAATTCAAACTGTAAAAAGCCCGCCTCAGATAGTATAGTTTTCAATTCCTCCTCTGTAAATGCATGCTCCCAAAGGTTATAGTTATCAACGGTATTTTCAGTAATGATAATATGTTGGTCAAGAAAGGTTGCATCTTTCTCAAACCTATGAAACGAACTAAGACAAATGTGTGGTTTATCACTGAAAAAACCACTCTCGGAATATTGCCACGATGAAGTTTCTGGTCTACCGTAATAATGCTTGGGAGTAAATACATCAAAAATAATCCTTCCATTAGGTTTCAGTGCCCTATAGACTTTTTTGAGAAGAAGCTTTCTATTGTCATCTGACAACACAGCAAAGTCACAGTATATTAGAGTGATAATGTCAAATGAATTCTCGTAATCAAGCTCTAGATAATTTTTATATAAGTATTCAATGTCTAGCTTTTTATTTTCTGAGCTACTTATAGCATAATTAATTGAGCGTTGCGAAAAGTCTATTCCAGTAACGTTATATGCTTTTTGATGGAATTTCTCCGCATATATCCCAGGACCACAGCCAATATCGAGTAGCTTTGGATATTTATCGGGTGGTAAAATAGAAGAAATCCATTGAACAGATTGCTCTACAAAGCTATGCTTTCTTGTAGCGGCTTCCCAGTCTGGATCTAAGTGTGCTTCTAACATCCCCTTGGATATATGTTCGTCGTTCCAAAATTCAGCTGTACTGTCTTGGTAGAGTTCCGGCCTTTTTGCAAATTTGAGTAAATTTTTAATCACGGTTATTTCCTCCTGTTTAATATTATGTTTGTGATAACATGAAAAAAAGCTGTGGAATATTCCACAGCTTTAAAAATCAAAGTATTAGTGTGGAATAAATAATAAAATCAAAAAATCGCACAAAAACAGACCGTAAAAACGGTTATTTCTTTCTTTGTTTGATTATGATTTTATCTATCTTTTCCACGTCAACGCTTATATTACCGATTATGTAATATCAAGAGTGCCGGATGGCATTCCTCCCTAATCATTAATACTAAAATTCATGTTATCACAAATATTATTATAGTTGATTGGAATAATTTGGTCAATGAGCTTTGTAAACTTTGTTCTAGATACAATAACACTTTCTCAAAATACATTTAAAACTTTGCTTCTAAGTTTATTTATACTACGTTCTAGGTATATTTTAGTTGCTAAAAACAGTACATTTGGGTATTATATTAAAAGATAGTTGACGGAATTTTCAAATTTTATAAATTATATAGAATGGCGGTAATAAGATGGCCGTAATACTGGCGGATAAATATTTGAAGAACGTAGAAAAGCCCTCAAGGTACACAGGAAATGAGTGGAACAGTGTTTATAAGGATCCAAAGGATGTAAACATTAGATTTGCGTTTTGCTTTCCTGATTCCTATGAAGTAGGTATGTCTCATCTAGGTATGAAAATCTTATATCATCTTTTAAACGAAAGAGAAGATACTTACTGTGAGAGAGTATTTGCTCCATGGATTGACATGGAAGAGGTAATGAGAAAAAACAATATTCCTTTATATGGGCTAGAATCAAAGGACCCTATCAGGGAATTTGATTTTATTGGTTTTACCTTGCAATATGAGATGAGCTTTACAAACATACTCAATATGCTAGATTTAGCAGGGGTAGAGCTATTAAGCAAGGATAGAAAAGAAAGTGATCCCTTTGTATGCGCAGGAGGACCCTGTGCATACAATCCTGAGCCTCTGGCTGAATTTGTGGATTTTTTTATGCTTGGAGAAGGCGAAGAAATAATCAATGAGGTTATGGATGCCTATAATGCTTGGAAGGGCAAAGGGCTTTCTAGGCAAGCTTTCTTGGAAGCAATTGTAAAGATTGAAGGAATATATGTACCTTCGTTTTATGCAGTATCTTATAATGAGGACGGTACAATTTCGGAATTCAAAGCAAATAAGCCTGAGTATCCTGTAAAGATTAGAAAAAGAATTATTAAGGATATGGACAAATCGTACTTCCCGGATAAAATTATTGTTCCATATACAGATATAGTACACAATAGAATAATGTTAGAGGTTTTTAGAGGGTGCATCAGAGGCTGCAGATTCTGTCAGGCTGGATTTATTTATAGACCTGTGAGAGAAAAGAGCCATGAAACCCTTATAGACTTAGCAAAAAGGCTTGAAGAAAATACAGGCTATGAAGAAATATCACTTACTTCTTTAAGTACCAGTGATTATTCAAGTCTGGAAGACCTTACAGGTGGCCTGCTGGAGGAAATGGAAAAGAAGATGGTTAACCTTTCATTACCTTCATTAAGAATTGACTCTTTCTCTTTGGACTTAATGCAAAAAGCCCAGAAAGTTAGAAAGAGTGGAATAACTTTTGCACCTGAGGCCGGTACTCAACGTATGAGAGATGTAATAAACAAGGGTGTAAATGAAGAGGATTTGTTAAATGCTGTTTCGCTAGTGTTTAATGGAGGATGGAGCACTATAAAATTGTACTTTATGATGGGGCTTCCTACCGAGACTCTTGATGATATAGCGGGAATTGCTGACCTTGGCCGTAAAGTGGTTGAACAATACAAAGCAGTTCCAAAGGAAAAACGCGCAAAGGGCCTTACCGTTACAGTAAGTACTTCTTCATTTGTTCCAAAGGCGTTTACACCATTCCAATGGGAACCGCAGGACAACATGGAAACATTGCGTGAGAAGCAAATGTTCCTAAAAGACAAGATTAAACAGGTTAAGCAGATTACTTACAATTATCATGACAACAAGACCAGCTTCCTTGAAGCGGTGTTTGCAAGAGGAGACAGAAGAGTATGTTCTGTATTGCTTAAGGCCTTCAAGCTGGGCTGTAAGTTTGACGGCTGGGGAGAGCACTTTAAATTTGATTTATGGATGCAAGCCTTTGAAGAATGTGAAGTTGATCCTCATTTCTATGCAAATAGAAGAAGGGACTATGATGAGATACTACCATGGGATCATATAGATATAGGCGTTTCAAAGAAATATCTGATCAGAGAGAGTAAAAATGCACATGAAGAAAAGGTTACACCAAACTGCAGAGAAAACTGTGGTGGGTGCGGGGCTACTGCCTTTAAGAGTGGAATATGTATTCCATCAGAAGGGGGTTGCCAATGATTATAAGAACTAGATTTAGACGTGGAGATGAGGTTAAGTATATTTCACACCTCGATTTAATGAAAGTATTCGAAAGGGCTATTCGACGTTCAAGATTGCCTATTGCATATTCACAGGGCTTTAACCCTCATCCTGGAATGGTGTTTGGACTTCCGCTCGGAGTGGGTGTTACAAGTGATGCAGAGTATGCTGATTTTGAAGTAACAGATGAAACATTAGCACCACAGCAGTTTATGAGTAGCTTGAACGAGCAGCTTCCAAGGGGCTTAGAGCTTCTCTTCGCAAGGAGATATGATTCAAAGCAGAATATAATGGCAACCATATCAGCCTCCCACTACAATGTTGTTGTTGGGGTAGAGCAAATGATAGAAGAGAAGACCATTAAGGATGGCATTAAGCGGTTTATGGCCTTGCCTGCTATTATGGTTGAAAAAAGAACAAAAAGCGGAAATAAAGAAGTTGATATAAAAAGCATGATTTTTGATCTTGACTGTGATGTACAACAGATGCCATCATTTAGCATTATTAAACTTTCTATGTTAGTAAGTGCGGGAAGCAAAGCCAACTTGAAACCTGACTTATTGACAGAGGCTTTTATGGGCTTTATGAACATGCCATATGAAATAGAAAAAATTCATAGAACAAAACTATTTATCAGTGACAATGAACAGTTGGTCGAGCCATAATCTAGCTTTGAGGTGAAATATGATTAATGAAATTATTGTAGATGTGAGCTATGATGAAATAAGGGCTGCTGTCTTAGAGGATAAGGAGTTAGCGGAGATTCATATAGAGCGGAATCATCATCAGGGGCTTGTAGGTAATATATATAGGGGCAAGGTTTGTAGCGTTTTACCAGGAATGCAGGCAGCGTTTGTAGATATTGGTTTTGAAAAAAATGCATTTTTATATGTTGGTGACGCAGTTCCTCAAAAGGAATATAGCGATGATGAATTGGATGTTTATAGAGAATTCAATGACTGTAATATTTCAGACCTTTTGAAGGTGGGTCAGGAAATTACAGTACAGGTTATAAAAGAGCCTGTTGGAACCAAGGGGCCCAGAGTATCTACTCATATAACATTGCCAGGCAGGTATCTTGTATTATTACCTAATGCAGATTATATAGGTATTTCAAGGAGAATTGAAAACGAGTCTGAAAGACAAAGATTAAAGAAGATTGCTGAGAGCATTAAGCCCAATGATAAAGGACTTATTGTAAGAACAGTGGCCGAGGGAACCAAAGAGGCTGACTTTGTAGAAGATATTGAGTTACTAACAAAGCTTTGGGCAAAGATTAAACAGAGTGAAACAAGTGGAGCCGTTCCGCGGTGCATACACCAAGATATTAATTTGATATTCAGAGCAGTGAGGGACTTTTTTACATCTGACATTGATAAATTTATTATTAATGATAGAGATGAGTACAACAAGGTCCTAGAACTTGTTGATTTGTTCTCTCCTAATCTGAAAAATAGGGTTGAGTTTTTCTCAAAGGATTATGATATGTTTGATTACTATCAGATCGAGACAAAGATTCAACGTGCTCTTTCTAGAAAAGTATGGCTTAAATGTGGTGGATACTTGATTATTGATAGAACTGAGGCACTTACCGTAATTGATGTTAATACCGGAAAGTTTGTTGGAGATCAGAACTTAGAAGATACTGTGCTTAAAACAAACATGGAAGCAACCAAGGAGATTGCCAAGCAACTAAGGTTAAGAGATATTGGTGGTATTGTAGTAATCGATTTCATTGATATGAGCAATGCCCAGCATCAGCAAATGATTATTGATGCACTTAAGCTGGCATTGAAAAACGATAGAACAAAAACCATTGTATTAGGAATGACAGGGCTGGGCCTTGTTGAGATGACGAGGAAAAAGATTAGACAAGAATTATCAACAGTAATGTCTTGTGACTGTCCAATATGTGATGGCTCAGGTAAAATACCTTCAGCAGAGGCGAGTATGCGTGAAGTTCTTAAACAGATAGACCAGTATTTGTTGATGACGGATGCAGAAGAAGTTAATTTTGAGGTTCATAATTCTATTTTAGCTAAGTTGGAAAATAGAATGATAAAATTGCTAAAAAATTACAATAATAATATTAAGATATCGATTTCTGGCACGAACGATATAAAATTCGATGGACTTAGAATTAAACGCATTGACACTGACACGTTGGTATGCTAGAATATATCGGTAGCCGCTCGGCCAAGGCTCCCAAAATATAGTATTTTTTACTATTGCCTGTGATGTTTACGTCATATGTGTCGGCGAGACTGTATAGTAGGAGGTGTAGATATGTACGCTGTAATAATGACTGGTGGAAAGCAGTATAAAGTTCAGGAAGGCGATGTAGTATTCGTTGAAAAGCTAAATGCTGAAGAAGGTTCTTCATTTACATTTGATAAAGTATTAGCTGTATCAAAAGAAGGTAATGTTACTTTTGGAGCTCCAGTTCTTGAATCTGCTTCAGTAAGCGCAAAGGTTCTTGGACATGGTAAGGGAAGCAAAATAATCATTTTCAAGTATAAGGCTAAGAAGAACATTAGAAAGAAGCAAGGACACAGACAGCCTTACACAAAGGTTCAGATTGAAAAGATTAATGCTT
>JAEYTP010000129.1 GCA_023433945.1 Bacillota bacterium
CCATTAGCGTATCTGATATGGTTATTCCAGAAATCAAGAAGCAGTACTTGCAGGAAACTGAGAACACAATTGACAATATAGTTAAGCAGTACAAGAGAGGTCTTATCTCTGATGATGAAAGATACAACTCTGTTATCAGTGCTTGGACTGAAACTGGTGAAAATATTACAAAAGCCCTCATTGATAACTTGGACAGATTCAATCCTGTTTACATGATGTCACAGTCAGGAGCGAGAGGTAATATCAACCAGATTAAGCAGCTTGCAGGTATGAGAGGTTTGATGGCCGATACATCTGGTAAGACTATCGAGATACCTATCAAGTCGAACTTCCGTGAAGGTCTTAACGTGCTTGAGTTCTTTATCTCAACACACGGTGCTAGAAAAGGTCTTGCGGATACAGCGCTTAGAACTGCCGACTCAGGTTACCTCACTAGACGTCTTGTTGACGTAAGTCAGGATGTTATAGTAAGAGAACTTGATTGCGGTACTGACAGAGGTATTGAAGTATTTGATATAAAAGATGGTTCAGAAGTTATCGAACCATTGTCAGAAAGACTTATTGGACGTTATCCTACTGAGGACATTGCTGATCCTAACACTGGAGAGATTTATGCTCACAAGGGTGATGTTATTGATGAGAGAACAGCTGAGAAAATCGGAAAGAGCGGTATCAAGAAGATTAAGATCAGATCAGTTCTTACTTGTCAATCTGAGGTTGGTATATGTGGTAAGTGCTATGGTTCAAACCTTGCAACAGGTGATGCAGTCAACGTTGGTGAAGCAGTAGGTATTATTGCTGCTCAGTCAATCGGTGAACCTGGTACACAGCTTACAATGAGAACCTTCCATACTGGTGGTGTTGCCGGTGATGACATCACACAGGGTCTTCCTAGAGTAGAAGAACTTTTCGAAGCTAGAAGACCAAAGGGTCTTGCAATAATTTCTGAAATACCTGGTACCGTCAAGCTTCAAGAAACTAAGAAGAAGCGTGAAGTTATCATTACTTCAGAAGAGGGTGAAGCTAAGTCATATCAGATACCATATGGTTCAAGAATCAAGGTGTATGATGGTGATATAGTTGAAGCTGGTGACGAACTCACTGAGGGTTCTGTAAACCCACATGATATCCTTAAAATTAAGGGTATAAAGGGTGTTCAGGCATACTTGCTACAGGAAGTTCAGAGAGTTTATAGAATGCAGGGTGTTGACATCAATGACAAACATATTGAAGTTATCGTTCGTCAGATGATGAGAAAGATAAAAATCGAAGATTGCGGAGATACAAATCTTCTCCCTGGCGGGTTAGTTGATATATTTGAATTTGAGAGAGAGAACAAAAAGGCAGTGGAAGCTGGACTTACACCTGCAACAGGTGAGCGTACTCTACTTGGTATTACCAAGGCTTCACTCGCTACAGAATCCTTCCTCTCAGCTGCATCCTTCCAGGAAACTACTAGGGTTCTTACCGAAGCAGCAATCAAAGGCAAGATCGACCCATTGGTAGGTTTGAAGGAAAATGTTATTATCGGTAAGCTGATACCAGCAGGAACAGGTATGAGCAGATACAAGGATATTAGCATAAGCAATGTTATAGAATAAGCAGTGTCTATAGCATTAGAAGTGGTATAGAATGAGCAATGTTATTGAGTAGGTTTGGTTATAGTATCAGTAATTTTATCCTGATAGCTTGGATAGATTATAAAATATTGTAGAACAGACTTGGATATGTTAAGCATATTATGATATAATATTGCAATAATCAAGATAAAGACGTTGATAGAGACAGTAGGTAATAACTCGATTTGCAGTTTATACATGCTATATAGTCTATATAGCTAAAGGTGCTAGATTGAGTGCAATCAAAAGTTTTAGCGAGCCGGTGAGAGTGAAAGACTGGTACGAGTAGATATTACTGAAAATCCCTCTAGAGTCTCAAAGCAGAAAGTATTAACAAGTAAGCTTTGACGGAATTCCCCCGTTACATGGAAAATGTATTGCTATAGATAAATGTATCGCAATTTTGCTTTCACATTTGCTTATAGAGTACGTGTAATGGGTGGTACAAAACGAAGCAAAACCTTCGTCCTGTTATGGGACGAAGGTTTTTTTACGTTAAAGGCAGATAAATGTATGCAAGCAGAGTGGCAGTTTCAAGCAGTATAGCAGCTGCAAGCAGTATATAGATATCAAGCAAGCATTATATATAAATGATCAAGGAGGAGCACATTATGTACGAGAAAGTCTCGACAAATCTAAACTTTGTAGAAAGAGAAAAAGAGATTGAGAAATTCTGGGAAGAAAATAAGATATTCGAAAAGAGTATAGAGAGCCGCAAAAATGCTGAAACCTATACCTTTTATGACGGACCGCCAACAGCTAATGGTAAGCCTCATATAGGGCACGTGCTTACTCGTGTTATTAAGGATATGATTCCAAGATATAGAACTATGAAGGGGTGTATGGTTCCGAGGAAAGCAGGCTGGGATACACATGGACTTCCTGTAGAGTTAGAGGTTGAAAAGCTTCTTGGACTTGACGGTAAAGAACAGATTGAGGAATATGGACTAGAGCCATTCCTTGAAAAATGTAAGGAAAGCGTTTGGAAGTATAAGGGAATGTGGGAAGACTTCTCAAAGACTGTTGGCTTCTGGGCGGACATGGATGCCCCATATGTTACCTATCACAACGATTTTATAGAGTCTGAATGGTGGGCTTTAAAACAGATTTGGGAAAAAGGACTGTTATATAAGGGCTTCAAGATTGTACCTTACTGCCCAAGATGCGGTACTCCTCTCTCAAGCCATGAGGTAGCTCAGGGCTATAAGGACGTAAAGGAAAAGTCCGCGGTAGTTAAGTTTAAGGTAAGGGGAGAAGATGCTTATATTTTGGCATGGACTACTACTCCATGGACCTTGCCTTCAAATGTAGCTCTCTGTGTCAATCCGAACGAGAAATATATAAAGGTAGAATGTGACGGTACAATATATTATCTAGCAGAGGAACTCGCTGGAACTGTGCTCAAGGCAGAGTATAAAGTAATGGAGTCATATACAGGAAAAGACCTTGAATACAAGGAGTATGAGCCTTTATTTGACTTTGTAAAGCCTGACAAGAAGTGTTGGTTTATTACATGTGATAACTATGTTACCCTTTCTGATGGTACAGGTATTGTTCATATTGCACCTGCTTTTGGTGAGGATGATGCCAATGTAGGTAGAATATATGACCTTCCATTTGTTCAGCTAGTTGATGCAAAGGGCGAAATGACTGCTGAAACACCTTGGGCAGGCAAGTTCTGTAAGGATGCTGACAGAGATATACTTGTTGACCTGGATAAAAAGGGCCTACTATTTGATGCACCAAACTATGAGCATAGCTATCCTCACTGTTGGAGATGTGATACTCCACTCATCTACTACGCAAGAGATTCTTGGTTTATAAAGATGACTGCAGTGAAGGAAGACCTTATCAGAAACAACAACACCATCAACTGGATACCTGAAAGCATTGGTAAGGGCAGATTTGGTGATTGGCTTGAAAATGTTCAGGACTGGGGAATCAGCCGTAATCGTTACTGGGGTACACCACTTAATATATGGGAATGTAGTTGCGGACACAAGCATTCTATAGGCAGTATAGAAGAGCTCAAATCTATGTCCCCTAATTGTCCAGAGAACATAGAACTGCACAGACCTCATATTGATAACGTAACAATAGAGTGTCCTAAGTGTAAACAGCAGATGAAGCGAGTAGCAGAGGTTATTGACTGCTGGTTTGACTCTGGAGCAATGCCGTTCGCCCAGCACCATTATCCATTCGAAAATAAGGAGCTTTTTGAACAGCAGTTCCCAGCTAACTTTATTTCAGAGGCTGTTGACCAGACCAGAGGATGGTTCTATTCACTGCTTGCTATATCAACGTTAATATTTAACGTAGCTCCTTACAAGAACGTTATCGTACTTGGACACGTTCAGGACGAAAACGGACAGAAGATGTCAAAGTCAAAGGGCAATGCCGTTGATCCTTTTGAAGCATTAGAAACTTACGGTGCAGATGCAATTCGTTGGTACTTCTATATAAATTCAGCACCATGGCTGCCAAACCGTTTCCATGGAAAGGCTGTAATAGAAGGACAGAGAAAGTTTATGGGTACTCTTTGGAATACTTATGCATTCTTTGTTCTCTATGCAAATATTGATAAGTTTGATGCTACAAAGTATAGCCTAGAATACGATAAGCTTTCTGTTATGGATAAATGGCTACTTTCAAAGCTTAGTACACTGATTAAAACCGTTGACAATAATCTTGATAACTACAAGATACCAGAGGCTGCAAGAGCACTTCAGGATTTTGTTGATGAGCTAAGTAACTGGTATGTTAGAAGAAGTCGTGAGCGCTTCTGGCAGAAAGAAATGAATCAGGACAAGATCAATGCCTACATGACATTATATACAGCACTTGTTACAGTTGCAAAATTATCTGCACCAATGATTCCATTCATGAGTGAGCAGATATATAGAAACCTTGTTTGCAGCATTGATAAGTCAGCACCTGAAAGCGTGCATCTGTGCGATTACCCAGTTGCAAATGAAGGCTATATCGATAGTAAGCTCGAAGAAAATATGGAGGCAGTACTAAAGATTGTTGTTCTAGGACGTGCAGCAAGAAACGCTGCAAATATCAAGAACAGGCAACCAATTGGGAAGATGTATGTAAATACAGAGGCATTGGATAAGTACTTTACTGAAATTATCGAGGACGAATTAAACCTCAAAAACGTAGAATTCACTCAGGATGTATCAGACTTCACAGCATACAGCTTCAAGCCACAGCTAAAGCTACTTGGCAAGAAGTTCGGAAGCCAGATTGGAGAAGTAAGACAGGTGCTTTCTGAAATCAATGGTAATGCTGCAAAGAAGGAATTAGATGCTACCGGCAAACTGAAGCTAACTTTGAGCACAGGAGAGGTTGAGTTGCTACCTGAAGAACTGCTGATTGAAACAAAGCAGTCAGAGCAGTTTACTTCCTTTGCAGATGGCGGAGTTACAGTTGTAATTGATACAAACCTTACGCCTGAACTTATTGAAGAGGGCTTTGTACGTGAAATTATCAGTAAGATTCAGGTAATGCGTAAAGATGCTGGTTTTGACGTTATAGACCATATCGTTGTATACGAAAAGGGCAATGAAAGCATTGAAAAGATAATGGATGCTAACAAAGCAACTATTCTTGACGATGTTCTAGCGGATGAAATGAAGCTAGGTGAGCTTGACGGCTATACTGCACAATGGAATATCAACGGTCAAGATGTTGAGCTTGGCGTGAAGAAGGTATAAGAATAAGGTATAAGTACTCAATAGTGTATACAAAACAAAAATACTCCGAATAGGACATTATCCAGAAAATAGTTAATCCTCCGTATGGCTGCATCATACGGAGGATTAACCCGTTTTTGACGTTAAGATATAGTTATGTATATTTATTAAACAGAGATTTCAGGTTAGTATCAAAATTTTTGAGTGCGGAAAATTCTGTATGCTTGACAAAATCAGAGTTACAGTGATAAAATTGTATGGTGCATTGAATTGTGCATTTTTTTTGATGCCTATATAGTATGTTTGCATATGTATTTTAGACATTGCAACAGGAGGAATTTGATTTGTTAGAAAGTCTTAAACACTCAAAAAAGGCAGTAGGAATTAAGCAAACTACAAAGGCTGTTGAAAACGGTTTGGCAGCCAATGTATTTATAGCTCAGGATAGTGAACATAGAGTAACGCGACCTATTATTGAGTTGTGTGAAAAAAATTCTGTACCAATTACCTACGTTGAATCTATGAAGATGTTAGGTAGAGCATGCGGAATTGATGTAGATGCAGCAGTAGCATGCATATTAAAGTAGCTTATTTGAAACTGATTTCATTTTTGAAACAGTTAAAAATATATTAAACATATCGAAAGGAGGTGTACTAATGCCAACATTTAACCAGCTGGTTAGGAAGGGCAGAGAAGTTATTGAAAAGAAATCAACTGCTCCAGCTCTCCAAAAGGGATTTAACTCTAAGAAGAAGATTGCAACTGATATCAGTGCTCCACAAAAAAGAGGAGTTTGTACAGTTGTAAAGACTATCACTCCAAAGAAGCCAAACTCAGCTCTCCGTAAGGTAGCCAGAGTTCGTCTTACAAATGGTATAGAAGTAAGCTCTTATATTCCTGGAATAGGTCATAACCTACAGGAACATAGCGTTGTTCTTATCAGAGGAGGAAGAGTTAAGGACTTACCTGGTGTAAGGTACCACATAGTTAGAGGTACTCTTGATACTGCAGGTGTTGCCAAGAGAATGCAGAGCCGTTCAAAATACGGTGCTAAGCGTCCAAAGGCAGGTGCTGCTAAGAAGTAAATACACAGCGTGCTGACAATTTAAAATGTTTAGTGCTTAGTACGTTGATAATATATATTTTGTAATGGATGATACGTAAATATTGTTCAAAATGTAAGTTATATTTGATGTACATGCGCTGACGACGGTTTTAAACCACGAGTACCTGTGATACTTTAATTGGGCAGGGGTAAATTTTAAATCAGCTGCTCATACTAAATGTTATCATAAAAGGAGGGAAGTAAGGTGCCAAGAAAAGGTCATATATCAAAAAGAGATGTTTTGCCAGATCCTATATACGGAAGCAAAACTGTTACAAAACTTATAAACAACATCATGTATGATGGAAAGAAGGGTGTAGCACAGCAGATTTGCTATGATGCATTCGATATACTCAAAGAAAAGACTGGAAGAGATCCTCTTGAAGTGTTTGAAGAGGCTATGGCAAACATCATGCCAGTTCTCGAAGTTAAAGCTAGAAGAGTAGGTGGAGCAACATACCAGGTTCCAATGGAAGTTAGACCAGACAGAAGACAGACATTGGGTTTGAGATGGTTGACAGACTATTCTCGCAAAAGAGGCGAGCGTACTATGAGAGAAAGATTGGCTGGAGAATTGCTAGATGCACTCAATAACATGGGTGGAGCTTGCAAGAAGAAGGACGATACTCATAAGATGGCTGAAGCTAACAGAGCATTTGCTAACTACAGATGGTAAAATATCTTTGTTAGGAATTGTTGATTAAACTTTCGGTTAGAATAACCAAGGCAGACAAGTTATTTTGATTTCTTGTTTTGCTGAAATAGAGAGAGAAAATATATTATTATTACAAACAAAATCAAAAAAATTAGAACTATCGCGAAAGGAGGGTTCTCATGCCAAGGCAATTTAGTTTAGAGAAAACTAGGAATATCGGTATCATGGCGCACATTGATGCAGGTAAAACTACTACAACTGAACGTATCCTGTTCTATACAGGAAAAGTTCACAAGATCGGCGAGGTTCATGAAGGTGCTGCTACAATGGACTGGATGGAACAGGAGCAAGAGCGTGGTATCACTATCACATCTGCTGCTACAACAGCTCAGTGGAAGGGTAATAGAATTAACATTATTGACACGCCGGGGCACGTTGACTTCACAGTTGAAGTTGAAAGATCTCTTCGTGTACTCGATGGTTCAGTAACACTTTTCTGTGCAAAGGGCGGTGTTGAACCACAGTCAGAAACAGTTTGGAGACAAGCTGACAAGTATGGGGTTCCACGTATTGCATATGTAAACAAGATGGATATCATGGGAGCTGACTTTTTTAACTGTGTTAGGATGATGAAGGAAAGACTTCTGGCTAACGCAGTACCAATACAATTGCCAATAGGAAGTGAAGATTCTTTTACAGGTATTATTGATTTGGTTACAATGAAAGCTTTATTCTTCAAGGATGACATGGGTCAAGTTATTGAAGAAGGCGAAATTCCGGACAACATGAAGGATATTGCTAATGAATATCGTGAAAAATTAGTAGAAGCTGTTGCTGAATTAGACGAAGAAACAATGATGAAGTACCTCGAGGGAGAAGAACTTACAGAGGCTGAAATCCGTAAAGGAATTAGACTTGCTACTATAGCAGTTAAAATTATTCCTGTTACTTGCGGTTCATCCTATAAAAATAAGGGTGTTCCACAGTTACTTGACTGTGTAGTAGAATACATGCCTTCACCATTAGATGTACCAGCTATTGATGGTATTACAATGGATGGTGAGACTGAGGTTACAAGACCTGCTGATGACAGTGGTCCGTTTGCAGCTCTTGCATTCAAGATTATGACAGACCCTTATGTTGGTAAGCTTTGCTTCTTCAGAGTTTACTCTGGAACACTAAATTCAGGTTCATATGTACTCAATTCTACAAAGAATAAGAGAGAAAGAATCGGAAGAATACTTCAAATGCATGCTAACCATAGAGAAGAAATACAGACTGTTTATTCAGGTGATATCGCCGCTGCAGTAGGTCTTAAGGATACTACTACTGGTGATACTCTCTGTGATGAAGCAGCTCCAGTAATTCTCGAATCAATGGAATTCCCAGAACCTGTTATTGATATCGCTATCGAGCCTAAGACTAAGGCTGGACAGGAAAAAATGGGTATTGCATTGGCGAAGCTTGCAGAAGAAGATCCAACCTTCAGAGTTCACACTGATCATGAAACTGGACAAACAATTATCTCAGGTATGGGTGAACTACACCTTGAAATCATTGTTGACAGATTGATGAGAGAATTCAAGGTTGAAGCAAATGTTGGTAACCCACAGGTTGCTTACAAAGAAACAATTCGTAAGGCTGTTAAGTCTGAAATGAAATATGTTAGACAGTCAGGTGGTAAGGGTCAATACGGTCACTGTGTTATCGAAATTGAACCAAGAGAACCAGGCGAAGGCTACGAATTTGTTAACAAGATTGTTGGTGGTGCTATTCCTAAGGAATACATTGCTCCAATCGACGCTGGTATACAGGAAGCAATGCAGACTGGTATACTTGGCGGATACAATGTTGTTGATGTTAAGGTTACACTTATAGACGGTTCATACCATGAAGTTGACTCATCTGAAATGGCATTTAAAATTGCCGGCTCAATGGCATTCAAGGATGGATGTAAGAAGGCTAACCCAGTTCTTCTCGAACCTATCATGAAAGTTGATGTTGCTGTTCCTGAAGAATACATGGGAGACGTTATGGGCGGTATTAACTCAAGAAGAGGACGTATCGAAGGTATGGAAGCACGTAATGGTGTTCAGAATATTAGATCACACGTTCCACTTTCAGAAATGTTCGGTTATGCTACTGCTCTTCGTTCATCAACACAGGGTAGAGGTAACTTCTCAATGCAGACTAGCCACTTCGAAGAAGTGCCAAAGAGCATTCAGGAGAAGGTTCTTGCTGGAAAAAAGGCTGACTAATTGTCAACCGCAAATGTTAATAACAGAAATTATATATTTCTGTTTAATAAACCAAATTTATTAAGTGCGCAATTAGCGCTCAATGAAAGGATGGAGAATGTAAAATGGCTAAGGCAAAATTTGAAAGAAATAAGCCACACGTTAATATTGGAACAATAGGTCACGTTGACCATGGTAAGACTTCATTAACAGCTGCTATTACTAAGGTATTAGGCATGTTAGGAAGAGCAGAATTTAAGGATTATGGCACTATTGACTCTGCTCCTGAAGAAAGAGAAAGAGGTATCACAATCAATACCGCTCACGTTGAATATGAAACTGAAACTAGACACTATGCTCACGTTGACTGCCCAGGCCATGCCGACTATGTTAAGAACATGATCACTGGTGCTGCTCAGATGGACGGCGCTATCCTAGTTGTTTCAGCTGCTGACGGCCCAATGCCTCAGACAAGAGAACACATCCTCCTCGCTGGACAGGTTGGCGTTCCTTATATCGTAGTATTCTTGAACAAGTGTGATATGGTTGATGACGAAGAGCTCATCGAATTAGTTGAAATGGAAGTTAGAGAACTTCTTAGCTCATATGACTTCCCAGGAGACGATACTCCAATCGTTAGAGGATCAGCTCTTGTTGCTCTTGAATCCACATCAAAGGATCCAAATGCTCCAGAATATGCTCCAATAATGAACCTTATGGCTGAAGTTGACAGATATATCCCAACTCCTGAAAGAGCTACAGATAAGCCATTCATTATGCCAGTCGAGGACGTATTCTCAATCACTGGCCGTGGTACTGTTGCTACTGGTAGAGTTGAAAGAGGTGTAGTTAAGGTTGGAGACGAAGTTGAAATAGTTGGACTTATGGATGCTCCTAAGAAGACTACTGTTACAGGCGTTGAAATGTTCAGAAAGCTTCTTGATCAGGCTCAGGCTGGTGACAACATCGGTGCTCTTTTAAGAGGCGTTCAGAGAACAGACATCGAAAGAGGTCAGGTTATTGCTAAGCCAGGATCAATCAAGCCACACACTTATTATGAAGGACAGGTTTACGTTCTAACTGCATCAGAAGGTGGAAGACATAAGCCATTCTTCAATGGTTACAGACCACAGTTCTACTTCAGAACAACTGACGTTACAGGCGTTATCGAAATTCCAGAAGGAACTGAAATGGTTATGCCAGGTGACCACATCACTATGAAGATTAAGCTCATCACTCCTATCGCAATGGAAGAAGGACTTAAGTTCGCTATCCGTGAAGGTGGAAGAACAGTTGGAGCTGGTAACGTTTCAAAAATTATTGAATAATTAATATTCATAAATAAAAAGACTTGAGGTTTATCCTCAAGTCTTTTTGCATTATTAATCATGGCTATATGTATATAAATGCTCAGATACTTGTGCTGCTATGGTGTATCTATTAAGATTGTTTAATAGTGAACTGCGATATCGATTCATTCATTTCTTCAGCTAAAAGTTTGAGTTTCTTTGCATGTATTGATAAATCTTCACTAAACGTCATTTGCTCTTGAGTGCTTGCAGATATCTCTTGAGTAGTAGCAGCCGACTGATCAGCAACAATTGAAACATTCTCAATACTATCAACACATAGCTCCTTTGAGGATAGCATGGATTTTACTGAGTTCTCCATATTAGCCATAGACACAACTATATGTTCCATAGATGCAAATATTGTTTTAAAGATGGTATCCGCTTCTTCAACCGCGCGGATTTCATCATTTATAATTATTTGTGTTTTGTTTGCAGCTTCAACTGTGTTTTCTGTCTTGGTTTGAACTTTGGAAATAATATTAGAAATTAGTATAGATGCCTCTTTTGACTGATTAGCCAGCTTCTTTACTTCTGATGCAACTACAGCAAAACCACGTCCGCTTTCACCGGCTTTAGACGCTTCAATTGAAGCATTTAATGAAAGTAGGTTTGTTTGCTCTGCTATACCACTAATTACTTTAGTAATCTTTTTGATATCCTTAATTTCATTACTCAGGTGTTTAATATCTTCAATTATTAAATGTGTAGCATGAGATGTATCTCGTGCTTTTAAGTTAAGCTCATTAACAGCCGAATTCGCTATAAGGGATAGTTCATTTGTCTTTGAAAGAACGCTCGTTACATCAGTCATATTCATATCCACATGATTAATCTCACTGCTCAGGTTATTAAGGTTATTTACACCTTCTAAAATATGTTCTGACTGACTTGAGGCACCAGTAGCGATCTCCTGAATTGTATATGCAATTTGCTGGGATATGGAGGATGACTGATCAGCTAGAGACGAAATCCTATCAGCAGATCCAAGAACTATATTGGATGTATCCTGAACTTTCTTTATTAGTGTAGAAATATTTGATAGCATTTCATCAAAATTATTGCACACACTTGCAATCTCATCTTTTCCTGTTGACTTAACATTAACATTCAGAAGTCCTTTTTTTGCCTTAGCCATATTTGATTCAAGTAAGTTTAATGGCCTGGAGATTGAATTTGAAAGAATATATGAGATTATTAGTGCGAAAAATAGGCATATAATTGCAATTATAATTATTTTTATACCAATGTCTTTTGAGGCTGCATTTAGGTATTCATATGAAACAGCACTCACCATAAACCAATCAGTGTTTGCAACAGGGCTAAATATTACAAGAGAACTAACGCCGTTAAAATTATAGTCCATAGTAAGGTTAGTGCTTTTTTCATTAATAGCATTGTTATGAACGTTAACAATTTCTTTAGAAAGATTGGTGGTAAACTCATTATTTACACCTACACCCAATTCTTCATCTGCGCTACTAATGATAGTGCCCATACTATCTATTACAAAGATAGGGAACTTCTTTCCATCAGAATAAGAGCCTATATCTAAATTGCTAAAAACGGAATCTAGATAATTATTTTTTGGCATGAGGATAACAGCACCTACAGAATCACCAGTTATGGAGGATCTTAAATCCTTTGCAGTTCCTATCTGTATTCCAATATCGTTGCCTGAATTATCAACCATATTCATTAGCTTCCATTGTACAGGCTTGTTGTCATTGGCTACTTCCTTAAAAATTTTCTGCCCTTCTGAAGTACTTGTTCCTAGATTGGCATGAAAAGAAGGATCGGCTGTATCACCATTCAAGTAAATGGAATAGAAGTCTATGTAATCAAGTTGCATAAACTTATTTGATAGCATTTGGATTATGGTACCGCTGGTATCTGTTTTTATGCTACTGTCTCCTGTGATATATTGCAATAAAGTATTCTGGAAGGTATCATCTCCCATAAGTTCTTTTGTCAACGCCTCAAATTTTGTAACCTGAGCGTTTAGGCTATTACTGCTTTGATTTACAATTTGCTGAAGGTATGATTGTACCTTCGACTCCATTGCAGAGCTGGAATCAGAATAAGCAAAAAAACCAGTTATTGATAGAGGCAGGATAGAAAGTATCAAAAAGGAAACTATTAGTTTTTTTCGGATATTAAAAATCTGCATAAAACTGGAGGCCATATTAACCACTGGGGCAAGCACTTGGTTTAACTTACCAAAAACACTTGAAATTACGCGTGTAAGCCTGGCAAAAGAAGATTTCAAAGTTTTGGAAGAATTTGAACGCGTGTTTACTTTCATATAAACACTCTCCCTTCCACAATTTAGAATATTTTTTTGTAACTAGGAAACCACATAAAGTCTGCAAAAGATAGAAACATTTAACATTGAATATTATCTCATGTAAGAGTATTCTATTCAATAGATTTTTCAATTATATTTTACAATCTTTATATTTACTGTTTATAAGATTGGTTTTTGGATATATAATTAATTATGTGTTTATTTATTTTCTGATACTTAAGGGGAAGGTGGAGTTAAAATGATAGAGATAAAAAGTAACATATATTGGACGGGAATTAGAGATTGGGGAATCAGTGTATTTCATGGACATGAACTATCAACATATAGAGGAACATCATATAATTCATACTTAATAAAAGACAAAAAGACTGTATTAGTTGATACAGTTTGGGATCCCTATAAGGAACAATTTGTTGAAGATCTTGAGAGAGAGGTCGGACTAAAAAATATTGATGCCATAGTTATTAACCATGTTGAACCAGACCATGGGGGCAGCTTAGGTCTTCTTATGGAGAAAATCCCAAACACTCCTATCTACTGTACTAAAGCAGGCTCAGAAATAATGAAAAAGGTATTTCAGAAGGATTGGAACTTCGTTACTGTTAAGACAGGAGATACTCTAGAGACTGGGGAATACACTCTTAGGTTTGTTGAAATGACAATGATTCATTGGCCTGATAGTTTACTCACCTATGTTGATGGAGCTAAACTAGCTTTATCAAATGATGCGTTTGGACAGCATTATTGTGGCATATCACTTTTTAATGATGAGGTTGATCGCGCTGAGCTTTTCGAGGAAGCTCTTAAGTATTTTGTAAATATTTTAGGACCTTTTAGGCCTCTTATTAAGAAGAAAATTGAAGAAATAAGAAAATTGAATTTTGAGATTGATATGATAGCTCCAAGCCATGGTGTAATATGGAGGACAAACCCACAAGAGATTATTGAGAAGTACTATGAGTGGACAAATCTTGATTACAATGAAGGCTGGGTAGCTATTGGCTATGACACTATGTACAATTCATCTAGACTTATGGCTGAAGCAATGGGTCGTGGCTTTGACAAGGCAGGTATCAGATACAAGATAATAAATATTGCAACTAGGGATAAGAGCGATCTGAATGTAGACTTTATGAGAGCTAAGGGTATTATTATTGGTTGCTGTACTGTTAACAACTCTGTAACAAGGCCAATTGCAGCTTTATTGGATGAGATTAAGGCACTGAGGGTTATTAAGAATAAATATACAGGCGCATTTGGCTCATTTGGTTGGAGTGGTGAAGCCCCAAAGATTATTAATGAGAAGTTGAAGGAAGCTGGCTCAAAGGTAATTATGGAGCCGATAGCAGTAAAATACAAACCTACCTATGACGAATTTGTAAAATGTGAGGAATATGCAATTGAGTTTGCACGCAAAATGAATGAAGAGGCCTAAGGCCTCTTTTTTTATACAACCATCAGGTTTTTTCCAAAGACCTTTCTAAATGTATTTTGGCACTTCATTGCTGTATCTGCCTCAATGCGAGTATCAGTATCAGAAATGAGCTTAATAATTATTGAATTGTTGTGTTGTGTAGTGGTAACAGCCTTTATACATCCATTCATTCTAAAATCCAGACTTTCACATATTTTAACAAGAGTGCCCAATTTTTGAGCCACTAGTATATCATTCTTATTTATAAGGCTCCTATAACGGAATAAATCCAGCTTAAACCCGTCCTTGCGATGTAGTGCAGCAACATATGCAGCTAAAAGGATTTCACGGTGAGAAAGCCCATTTAAGCGAGAATTAAGGATCAAATAAAAGGAATGCTTATGGTGGTTATAAAAGTTTATGGATACTCCAGAGTCATGCAATAATGCCGCAGCTTTTAAAATCCTTTTTGTGCTTCTATCGAAGGGGATAAATGAATTTAGTTGCTCATATAAACTGTAGGCTAACTCGTAGACCTTTTCACAATGTGGCATCAGATTACAATAGCTGTGTACAAGGCACCCAAGAGAATAATCCAGAACATCAGGGACAAGTTTTCCTTCTCCAAGCAGCTGTTCATAAATAAGACCTTCTCGGACACCACTTCCGCTGATTACAATATTTTTTGTGCCACAGTAACTAATAAGCTCACTTATTGCTGCAACAGGGCCACAGAATATATCTGCTCTGTCAGTAGACAGTCCTTTTAACTTTTTTCCCTTTATAGTTGATTGCTCAGATGTTGCAGCACATAGTATATAACGGAAGTCCTGATTTAAAAAGGTATAATTATTGGACAGATCCAAAGGATAATTCCTTCTTTTGCGATCAATTTTTCCTATATTTCTAAAGGTTCCACCTATGCCGACAAGGGGAAAATCCTTGGCTTGCTTTAACCACGTATATTTTTTTAAAATGGATTTAATGTTGTTAGCAAAACTTTGAGGTGATTTTTTGTATTCATCGGTAAATGAGATAGATCCATATGGAATACTAATAGATTGAATCAGCTTTCTATCCTTAACAAGTACTATTTCAGTGCTGCTGCCTCCAACATCAACTAGTAGGCAATCGCTAACATCCAGACTGTTTATTGCACCAATATAGTCATAATAAGCCTCTTGCTTTCCTGATAATATTGCTATGTTAATACCGGAAGTTTTTTGTACCATTTTGAGAAATTGACTTTGATTTGAGGACCGTCTTACAGCTTCAGTGGCTACAGCAATTATCTTGTCCACGCTGAAGGCATCACAAATTGTCTTGTAATTATTAATAGTGTCTACTGCATATTTCATTCTACCACTGTTAAGGTTCTGTAATTTATCTATATCTTTACCAAGGCGTACAGCTTCCTTTGTCTCATGTACAATTCTAAAATACTTATTATTTATAATATCAACTATAACCAGTCTGACTGAATTTGAACCTATGTCTATTATTCCAAAGCGATTCATCCATACTCTCCTTTATGACTGAGTAATCATTATTCTATATCTCTTCATTTGTTATATTGTACATTATTGCATTAATAATTCAATGTCAATATGTTTTCAAATGAATATGAAAGACCAAACAAAAGGTAAAGGATATCCTCAATAAAAAATAACATATTAGTAGATTTTTTAACAAAAAACTGATTGCAAAGGTCTGAAATATGATATAATATAGGCTGGTATTTTAGCACAATCCTCAATAGCTAACTTTACTAGTATTAATCATTATTAGGAAACAAATTTATTTTAAAATATGTGTGAAGAGGGGGAAGTCAAATGAATTACTCACATGAAGTAGAAAATATGTGTGTTGTAAAGAAGGGACCAAATCATGGTCCAGCACCAATACCTGAAGAAGGTAAGTGGGTAAAGGCAAAAGAAGTTACAGATATTTCAGGTTTGTCCCATGGTATAGGCTGGTGTGCACCTCAACAGGGATGTTGCAAGCTTACACTCAACGTTAAGAATGGTATCATCGAGGAAGCTCTCGTTGAAACATTAGGATGTTCAGGTATGACTCACTCAGCTGCTATGGCTGGTGAAATACTCGGAGGAAAGACAATTCTTGAAGCTCTCAATACTGACCTGGTTTGTGACGCTATAAACGTTGCAATGAGAGAAATATTCAAGCAGCTTGTATACGGAAGAACTCAGTCAGCTTTCTCAGAAGACGGACTTCCAATTGGTGCTGGTCTTGAAGATTTAGGTAAGGGACTTCGTTCACAGGTTGGTACTATATTCGGAACCAAGGCTAAGGGCGTAAGATACCTTGAAATGGCAGAGGGTTACATCCTCAACATCGGTCTTGATGAAGATAATGAAATCATTGGCTACAAGTTCATTCATCTTGGAAAGATGATGGACATGATCAAGAAGGGTGTAGATCCAAAGGAAGCTTACGAAAAGAATATCGGTACTTACGGCAGATTTGCAGAGGCTGTTAAGGTTATCGACCCAAGACATGAATAATATAGGAGAGAGGTGATTCAAGTGGTTAGATTCGAAGGATATGAAAGAAGAATTAATACTATAAATAAAGCTTTAGCTGAATATGGCTTTGCTAGCCTTGAAGAAGTAAAAGACTTCTGTACTGAAAAGGGTATAGATGTAGATAAGATTGTTAGAGACGTACAGCCAATCGCTTTTGAAAATGCGGTTTGGGCATATACCTTGGGTTGCGGTATAGCACTCAAGAAGGGCGTTAAGAATGCAGCCGCAGCAGCTGAAGCTATCGGACTTGGTTTGCAGGCATTCTGTATTCCTGGTTCAGTTGCAGACTCAAGAAAAGTTGGTTTAGGCCACGGAAATCTTGCTGCAATGCTTCTGAAGGAAGAAACCAAGTGCTTCTGCTTCTTGGCAGGTCACGAATCCTTTGCAGCAGCTGAAGGAGCTATTGGTATAGCTAAGACAGCTAACAAGGTAAGAAAGGAACCTCTCCAGGTTATTCTAAACGGTCTTGGAAAGGATGCTGCTTATATCATTTCAAGAATTAACGGCTTCACATATGTTGAGACTGATTATGATTTTGCTACAGGTGAACTTAAGGTTGTTAGAACTAAGGCTTACTCAAACGGAGATAAGGCTAAGGTTAGAGTTTATGGTGCAAATGACGTATTAGAAGGCGTTGCTATCATGATCAAGGAAAACGTTGACGTTTCTATCACGGGTAACTCAACTAACCCAACAAGATTCCAGCACCTTGTAGCAGGAACATACAAGAAGTGGTCACATGAAAACAACAAGAACTACTTCTCAGTTGCTTCAGGTGGAGGAACTGGTAGAACATTGCACCCAGATAACATGGCTGCTGGACCTGCTTCATACGGTTTGACTGACTCAATGGGTAGAATGCATGGTGATGCACAGTTCGCTGGTTCATCATCAGTACCTGCACACGTTGAAATGATGGGGTTAATTGGTATGGGTAACAACCCAATGGTTGGTGCTACAGTTGCAGTGGCAGTTGCAATTGAGGAAAGCTATAAGTAATTTCGGATAAAAACAATTAGAATAATATAATGAAATACCAAAAGGACGCTGAGATATACCAGCGTCCTTTTAAGTTTATGGACATGTATAAGTAAATTCCTAAGATTTTTTTCTACAAAATTTTGGAGACTTTTTATGAATATAAGCGTATAATCAGTAGGTTGTTAGTTCAATTAATTAATTAGGAGGTTCTCCATGTCAGAACAGCATGTATTGAGGCAAAATGGATGGGAGGGATATATAAAGAGAGCTTTATTTATTATTCTTATTCCGGTACTGCAAATGGGGTATTTTGCGTTAAATCTCACCACTACACATTCGGTTGACATTACAATTTTCTTGGACAACTATATACCATTTAATGAGTGGTTTATCATACCTTATGTGTTTTGGTATATTTATACTTTTGGGCTGTTACTTTTATTGGCATATAAAAATTATAAGGTGTACTATAAACTACTTATGACCATACTCATAGGCATGTCTATATGTCTGGTTGTATATAAGCTGTTTCCAACGACTGTTCCTAGACCTATTGTAACGGATGATAATATTTTAAAAAGGTTGGTTTTGTTCATATACAGCAATGACAAGCCCTACAATTGTTTTCCTAGTATTCATATGCTGGACACACTGCTGATAACTTTGTTCCTACATAAGTATTACTCTTCTCTAAAAATGAGAATATCTCTATGGGCAATCTGTATTTTGATATATCTATCAACATTCTTTACTAAGCAACACAGTGTATCAGACGCGTTAGCATCTACTGTTATTGCAATAGCGTTGTTTTTTATTTTTGACAAGGATATTGTATGGAAAAAGATTATGACGGCTTGGGAGTTCATTTCTCAAAAGGTTAGGTTTAAAGCAAAAGAGACTGTTGTAGGTGAATAATTTACTGTCGAAATTGTCTTAAATAGTTGGAATAACTGATAAATACCGTCTGCACACCTTGAAAAAAACTATTAACTTTTATATAATAACACAAGAGTTTAAATACTTATAACATGTGGGGATACATATTATGAAAAGTTATAGAGAAAATTTGAAGCATGCAAAGAGAATTGTCATAAAGGTAGGAACATCAACGCTTACTTATGAGACCGGGAAAATCAATTTTAGTCGAATAGATAGACTTGCAAGGATTATCTCTGATTTATCAAATCAAGGAAAAGAGGTAATACTCGTTACTTCAGGGGCAATAGGAGTAGGAGTTGATAAGCTAAAGTTACCTGAAAGGCCAAAAACTATCAGGGAAAAACAGGCGGTTGCTGCTGTTGGACAGTGCGAGCTTATGCATATGTACAGCAAATTCTTTTCAGAGTACGGGCATATCGTAGCACAGATTCTCTTATCCAGGGATGTTGTGAGTGATGAAAGCTGCAGAAAAAATGTTATTAATACATTTGAAACACTATTAGAAAAGGAAATAGTGCCAATAGTAAATGAGAATGACTCAGTTTCGGTTGTAGAATTGAAAGTAGGGCAAAAAGATACTTTTAGTGAAAACGACACTCTATCTGCCATAGTATCGAAGCTTGTTAAGGCTGATTTACTTATTATATTGTCTGATATAGATGGATTTTACGACTCAGATCCTAGGAAGAACCCAAATTCCAAGATGCTGTCTATCATATCCGAGATAACGCCGGAGATTGAACAATGTGCAGATGGTGCCGGAACCAAGCGAGGTACGGGTGGCATGATTACTAAGCTCACTGCAGCAAAGATTGCAACTACTGCTGGTGTTGATATGGTGCTCACAAACGGATCAAGGCCTGAGATAATTATGGACATAATAGAAGGCGAAGATATTGGTACCTTATTTGTGGGCAGTAAATAGGCTATAAAGATAGTTGTTTCATTTGCAAATTAAAAATTTAGTGCTTTATTTGGGGCAGAAAATAGTTGGTGAGAGTCAAGATTTGCATTGCATTTATTTTAATATACTAAAAGGGTCTCAATAAGTTGTTTAACAACTTATTGAGACCCTTTATTTGTTTTTAATCAATGGGGTGAAGCAGATCGTTTAAATCGTCTTCATGAGTATGACCATCATTTTGTGTGGTACCTCCCCCAGGTGTATTTGTATTCGGTGTAGAAGGATTGCCTGTACTTGGAACAACTGTATTTGGTCCATGTATAGTACAGTATTCTTCTTGCGGCAATTCATAAATCCAGTCCTTTATAACCTTGTATAAGGATAAGTCTGCAGGGTCCTTAGGAAGGAATGGTTCTACTCTCTTTATGAAAACCTTATCCACAACAAGATCTGAAGGGCAGTATGGATTTGCAAGTAGTGGTCTACCAAAAATATCCTTGCTTGTAGGATCAACCTTTGCAGAAACGTGTATATCACATATATCCACTGCACTAGGTTCAGTACCTTTTGCAAATAATTCTGTCTTCACTGCATTTCCTCTAGGATCACCGCTGCAATAAGGTCCAGGAGCTTTACCGGAATAAACACATACACTTCTTTTGACAATATCTTCTGAAGGCTGAGAGAAGTCCTTATACTCAAGTTTGGCATGTACTTTGTTCATGACATTTTTCCAGAGTGTAAGTGCCTGATTTCTTTCAGCTGACGGTATAGTCTTTGGAGTATTGTATCCATACCAGGTAGCTGCAACATAATAAGGGGAATACCCAACAAACCATTTATCATAGAAATCACTGGAAGTACCAGTCTTACCTGCAGTAGGGATAACCTTGCCTTTTTCGTTCTTTACAATACCATATGGGTAAGCTGTACCATTTGTCACAACATCACGCATCATGCTAGTCATGAGGTAGGCTGTTGTTTCTTTGTACACGATATTCTTCTGCTGATCCTGTGTATTGTCTATCAATACATTTCCTTTACTATCAGTAACCTTTGTATAGGCTATTGGTTCAAGATATACACCGTTATTTACAAAGGGTATATAGGAACCAGCCATTATAAGCGGATTAACACCCTGATTAAGTCCACCAAGAGCCATAGAAACATATTTTTCATTGCTCATATCTATCCCGACTTTTGCAAGGTAATCAACAGACTTATCTGCACCTAGAACATCACGGAATACCTTTGCAGCTACAACGTTTTGAGACTTAGTGATAGCTTTCCTAATTGGTATAAGTCCTTCGTATACGCCGCTATCAAAGTTTGTAGGATAAGGCTTATCAGGTGTTTTATTATTCATATATACAGGAACATCATCCACTGATGTGGCCGCAGTAATAAGCCCTAAATCAATAGCAGGTGCATATGCTGCAATAGGCTTAAAGCTAGAACCAGGCTGTCTCTTGGTTGAGGTTGCTCTGTTGAGTGTAAAGCTTGCTTTCTTTTCTCCATAACCTCCATAGATACCTCTGACTTGACCATTAGTTGGGTCCAGGATAAGCATAGCCGCTTGTGCCTGCATATCAGGATTGCTAATCTTCTTATTTGCAGGGAAGTTCTCTATGTTTGTGAACTCGGTTGTCATGATATTCTGTATGTCGGTATCCTGTGTGGTATATATCTTTAAACCACCATTATAAATAGCGTCTGAAGCAAAATTACTTGACCAGTTATACTTAGCCATAAGGTCTTTTTTTACTTGTTCGAGCACATAATCAACAAAATAACTCTGAACACTTTTGGTAGTAGTAGTTTCTTCGGGAGCAGTATAAAATTTAAGCTCTTCTGCCATTGCCTGGTCATATTCATTCTGAGTAATCTTCCCATAACGCAGCATTTCCCCAAGAATGGTTTCCTGCCTTTTTTTGTTTCTTTCCTTGTTTTTTTCACTTAGCAAGGGGTCATATGCACCGGGGCTTTTAGTGATACCTGCAATACTTGCACACTCTGCCAGTGATAGGTCCTTGACCTCCTTGTTAAAGTATCGCTTAGCAGCTGCTTGCACTCCATAAGTACCAGCACCAGTTGTTATACGATTCATGTAGTTATCAAGAATCTGGTCCTTGGAGAGATTTTTTTCAAGGGCTAATGCCTGCCAAGCCTCTTGCACTTTTCTCTTTATAGTGGATTCTTCATTACCCGTTATGTTTTTTACTAACTGCTGAGTAATGGTACTTCCACCGTATTCAGCGTTTCCAAATCTAACTATATAGCTTAGCGCAGCACCCAAAAATCTCTTCCAGTCAACACCCTTATGTGTATAGAAGCGGTTATCTTCTATAGAAATAAAGGCGTCTCTCATATAGTCAGGTATTTCATCATGTTCGGCAATTACTCTATTTTCACCGCCCTTGAGCTGTGCAATCTCAACCTCATCCATATCATATATAAAGGAAGTTTGTTTTGTTAATTGAAGTTGGTCCGGCGTAATTGTAGATGCATTTTTTACGTATCCCAATACCGCACCACCAAGAATACCGCCAAAGGCGCAACCTAATGCTATAAGTAAAACTAATACGGTTTTTAAAACTGCAAACACGAATTGGACAAGTGGAGAAGAAGTTTTTTTGCCTTTCTTCTTCTTTTTTTGTTGGCCATTTCCTGCAGCGTTTTCATTAGGCACCATAGTTTCCTCCTCTTTTGAAAATACGATAAATATCCACTGTAAAAAATATACAGTTAGATTTTATCTAAAACATTATATCACATTAATAATTAAAAATCATATTAAATAATTGCTACTAATCATGTATATCTACGGCAGAACTTTTCTTATAATCATTTTTCTTTGACTTAATAGTGTTTGATTCACCCTGCATCTCGGTCATTTTGCAATTGCCTTCAAATCTGCTGCCTTCCTCGGATACAAAGGATTTAACCTGTACGTCACCCATTAGAGAACAGCTTTGTAGTAGCTTTAGCACCCCAGATGTAAATACATTGCCCTTTACAGATCCAGCAATGTTTACATTTGAAGCAGTAATATCGCCCACAACTGTACTACTTTCACCAATAAAAATATTGCCCTCGATTTTAATATTTCCATTTACCTGGCCATCAACTCTAACGGTGCCCGTTGAATTTAGGTCACCATTAATAATAGTATTTGAGCCAATCAATGTATCGAAGCCTGCTTTAGAATTGTCGTTTTGTTTATTAAACATTTTTAAATCCCCCTGTTTTATTTTAATGAGCTGAAGTCCATATATTTGGTTGGATCAACAGCTTTATTGTTAACTTGTAATTCAAAATGCAAATGAGGCCCCGTGCTTCTACCGGTGCTTCCTACCTTCGCTATAACCTGGCCTTTTTTAACTTTTTCACCCTTTTCAACAAGTAGCTTCGAGGCATGTCCATAAAGGGTTTTAAACCCATTTTGGTGGTCTATAACCACAGCATAGCCATAACCGCTCATATATCCTGAAGAGGTTACAATACCGGATGCAGCAGCTAAAATTGGGTCTCCAGTATCCGCCGCAATGTCTATTCCATTGTGCTGGGCATTCTTTTTAGTAGTAGGATGTATTCTCATACCGTAATTTGATGAAATTATCCCCCTAGCAGGAAGAAGGGTGGGGAGTGAGTCCACGTAGTTCTCAAGGGCAGTATTACTCTTTTCAAGCTTAGCAGTAACTTCCTTATCAAAGTCATATGAGCTACTCATTTCTTCAATAAGCCTGTTAAGCTTCATTAAATCACTAGCAGCAGTCTGGTTACTCGAAGAATTGCCCCTACTGATGCTTGAAGCATATTTATCAGAAATTTGTGAGTATGACTTTACAAAATCAGAGAAGTTCTGTCTTGTCTGTTGCTCGGAATCTTTTGCCAACTTAACTGCTTCATGACTGTCTTGAAGCAGCTTATTTTGCTGCTCTATTGTTTTTGCCATCACTTCTAAATCATTTTTTAGGGTTAACTGCTCATTGTTTTTATTAGTAATAAACTGTGTAATACTTAATACGGCAATGGCCAAAATTAGTGCAAATAATACACATGTTGCTACAAGTATTCTGCTGTTAGGAATTTTTATGTCAATACTTTTAACTGATTTGTTATTCTGCGGAATGATTACTATTGAATACTTTTGCTTCGGTTTCAATAATTTCATAGTTACCACCATTCTAATGATTGTTAAAAAATCCTGTTCAAAATAACACTATATCATATTATTGGATAGATGTTAAATAAATATCTTCCATTAATGTGAGTATTTCCATAATAACAATATTAATTACTTATTAAAGATATGAATATATAACAAAATGTGTCAAATAGTAAAAATAATATAGAGTATTTCAGTAAAATAGTATAAAATGTATTTGTAATAATGGCATAACTTGTCCATAACAGATATTATTTGCTTTTGGTTTTTAATGCTGACTTTTATAATCAATGAGGTGAAATAATGACGAAACTTAGAAATACTGTAATTATCGCTTTTGTAATAATAATAGCCATATCTCTTATTTCATCAGCCGCATCTTTCTTTGGGTACAAGCAAGTAATCTCGTCTGTTCAGAACATTGAAATAAATAAATCAAACCAAGATAGGGTTCAAGACATTAAGCTGCTTTCAGAAAAAAGACAACAGCTACTCTCTAATACTATTATTTCAATGAATCAAGAACATAACTCCGAAATAAATTCTATTACTGAGAAGATCACTAAGGATGCTGAGGAACTTAGCAAGCTGGGCATAAATGAGTCGGATAAAAAGATATTAGATGATCTTATCCAACAAAATAAAAAATATAATGATCTGTATGTAAACAATGTTATTCCGAATATTGACGCTTTAGGGGGCAAAAGTGAGAAGGATTTTTCAAGCAAGCTAACTGAGCAGTATTTAGCTATGCAAAAATTATTGTCTAGTCTGAAGGATTCAACAGTAAATGACATAGATGATAAGCTCAAAAAGGCACAGCAGGATATGGCATTATATAATGAAAGCTTACCGGTAGTTAATGAGTATGCACAATCAATACATACAGCTACAACCGATATAGAACTTATACTGCAGAGCTTCGAGAAACAGTTTTCTGCCATTAATAACGCTTCTTATAATAGTACCTCGGATTTAGAAAATTCGTCAGACACTGATGCTCTAGCAAATCAGGTGAAAGTAAATAAGGCTGACCTTGATGCCACTATTTCAAATATCTCAGACAAGCTAAAGAAGCAAGTTACTATAGCAGACGGCATTATTTCACAAACGCAGTTATCGCAAGGCTTTGACAGAGTAAACAATGCCAATCAGATAGCGTCAGACCTTTCCTTACTAAATAAACTATCTGAAATTTCACAATTACTTAACAACAGATTTTCACTTGCCATTTCAGTTGGCGGCAATGCTGATACATCTACTGCGCAGTATCAGAGCTTAAGCAATGAATTTAATAAATCATTAGCTGATGTACAAGCAATGAAAATTTCAGCAATGGATGAGTTTATTTCAATTAGCAAAGATTTTGATAATAATGCAAATGAGCTATTAAATATAGCTTCAATATACAGCAAGAGTGACTTTAACAATGTTTTTGAAAGCCTTGTAGAACTGGAAAAGTCAATAGCGGACTATGGAAATAAACTTCGGCTTTCTTTTAATTCATATCTTGCAGATGATTTTAACACATCAGAGAAGCTGAAAAATACAATTCTATGGATATTTATAGCGGTAACATTGTTTTGCATAGTACTAGGTATGCTGCTTGCGTTGTTTGTATCAAGGAAGATATCAAACCCAATCAAGGCACTTTCAACAATGCTGACTAAAGTACAAAAGGGTGACCTTACAGCAAGAGTTGAGATGCAATCAAGGGATGAATTAGGTGAGCTGGGGCATCAGATGAATAGTGTTCTTGAAGGACAGCAAAAGATGGTTGAACATTTTAGAGATACTACCAACGAGATTAGTACTCTCAAACAGAGACTGATAGTCTTGGTTAATCAGAATAAAGAAAGTGTTAACAAGATATCAGGCACTCTCAAAAATAATCAGAAAAAAGGATTTGATAAGGATATACAGAGCTTGGATACCCAGGGAATAATAGAGGATGTTAAGGTAGTATCAGAGGAGACTCGTAAGCTAGTAGGCGATGGAATAAAGGTAATTGAAGTTGCTAAGTCCAGGGAAAAATCTGTAGAAGAGGCTGAACAGGTAATAAAGGCAGTTACCAAAACAGTTAAGTCGATAGCTGATTCCATTATGCACCTAGAAGGTTCTTCCGATAAGATTGGTGAGATTACCAATACTATCACTCAAATTGCCTCACAGACCAATCTTCTAGCTCTCAATGCAGCAATAGAAGCAAATAGAGCAGGGAAGGAAGGTAAGGGCTTCGCTGTGGTTGCTGACGAAATCAGAAAACTGTCAAATGCAAGCAATAAGTCAGCAAGTGACATTAAGGAACAGATTAGGGCTATACAAGGCAGCATTAACATGGCAGCCGAAATGATGAATAGTGGAATGGCAAATGTCGAAAGCGGGGCTTCTAGAATTAGTGAGGTAAGAGAGGGTATATCAGATATTATAACCTCTGTAAATGGAGTAGTAGAAGCAATCAAGGTATCTGCCGAAAAAGCAAATAGTCACTATGAATCAACCAAGCAGTTTGTGGATGTGGTTGAAGGTCTATACCAGTCTGTAGATGAATCGGCTGCTTCAAGCGGAACCTTATATGAGAGCATTCAAATGCAGGCAAATACGCTAAAAGACCTTGATCAGATATCACAACTTTTGAATGAGGCTTCACAGGAATTAAAGACTATTGCTGATGGAGTAAAAATTTAAAAAAAATATTTTGGTAAATAAAGGTATAAGCATAGGTTAATGTGGAATAATATAACTAACGGCATACTGATTCAAAATTATAAAATCATTATTTTTGTCCCTATATAAAGTAGGGACGTTTTTTTTGCTTACAAATTCAATGGTGGATAAATTAATATAATCTAATGTTATAATAGATAAGCGTGTGTTATATTAACTCTATAAACCTATAGAGCAATGAAAGCAATAGAATATGAGAGTGACAGCAATCTAAAACGTAGCGCAAAAAGGAGATTTGTATGCTAAATAAAAATCAGAAATATACAATTGAAATAACAGGCCTGACCCATGAAGGGCAAGGTGTCGGTAATATAGATGGATTTGTAGTATTTGTTGACGGAGCGCTACCGGAGGAAACGGTTGAGGTTCTTATAATTAAGGTTACCAAGAGCTATGCAGTGGGCAAGTTGTTGGAGATAACAACGCCTTCTGCTCATCGTGTGGAGCCGTTCTGCAAGGTATACAAAAGGTGTGGGGGCTGCTCAATGCAACACTTGGATTATGAGGAGCAGCTTAAGTTCAAGGCAGATGTTATAGTGCAGAACCTGAAAAGGTTGGGCGGAATTAATATGGACAAGGTTAAGGTGCATCCAGCTATCGGCATGGAGCAGCCTTTCCAATATAGGAACAAGGTGCAATATCCAGTAGGTATGCAGAACGGCGAGGTGAAAATAGGTTTTTTCGCCAACAGGTCGCACGATATTATTGATAGTGATGAGTG
>JAEYTP010000136.1 GCA_023433945.1 Bacillota bacterium
GTTGAAATTATGGGATAAATCTTAAAAACAACAATGAGAATAAAAGCAGGTAATATTAATATATATGGTATAGCCTTGACCTTCCCAAACATGTTATCCATTTTTCACCCCGGTAAGTCCGAATTTATCTATACTGAAATGTTAGACAATTCAATATCTCTTACATTAATAAATATATGTTTTTTACAAATGATTATAAATTAACACAGTACATGCTGTTAATATAACCTTAGAGAATTGGCGGTAAAACTATTACCGCCAATCTCTAAATCCGACTTATTTTTTATATTTTTCCATAGCTGAATTGATTTGTTCAACTGCACTATCAAGAGCCCCCTTAACGTCTGAGCCGTTACGGATATTTTCAAAAGTCGCATCCATAATAGTGCTATACTCAGAGTAGCCAGGTGTTAGTGCTCTTGGCACTGCTGTATTAGCTGCTTCGTAAGCGCCTACCTTAAGGTATCCAGGGGCATCAGGATTTTCTAAAATCTCTTTGATCTTGCTTTCTCTTGCAGGCATATCACCTATCCACTCAAGGTATTTGTCACTGCCTTCGCCAAGAGACATATATTTTATAAATTCTGCTGCTTCCTCAATATTTTCTGAAGCAGAATTAACACCAAAGTGCCAACTTCCCGTACCTGTTGCTACATTATTTTCATAACCCTTAAATGCTGGTGCATAAGTCCAACCATATGTTTTCATACCTGCTGCATCACATGCAGCTGCTGTCCATGTCCCACCTGCCATAAAGACAATTTTCCCTGAATTAAAATAGTTAGGAACTTCGTCTGCTGTTACACCTCTTGCTGAGAGGCCGTTAGTATAGAGTCCTTGCATCCATGTCATTGAATCTACCCATGCTTTATTATTGATGATACCATCTACTGTAAAACCGTCGTCTCCTATGTTCTTACCCCCCATACTATTGGCAAGAGCACACATCTGATATGTACGGCTTACCTGCTGGAATTGTATCCCAGATATGCCTTTGGACTTGTCTGGATCAACAACAGCCAAAGTGTCCTTTGCCATCTTCTCTATTTCTTCCCATGTGAGACGATTATTAGGATCTCCTTCAGGTATAGTTATACCTGCTTGTCCTAACAAATCGGTGTTATACCAAAGTAGCTGTGCTGATGTTGCCATAGGTGGTGAATAGAATTTACCATCCCATGTTCCCGCATTCAGACTTGATGTAATAAACTGTTTTTTCTCGTCCTCTGTAAAATACTCGTCCAACGGAGAAATGTAACCACGATTAGCATATGCAGCTACCATTGGACCATCTACACTGATTACATCGTATTCCTTGGAGCCAGAAGCAATTTTTACTTCAATGGTTTCAAACAGATCATTAAATGATACGTATTCACCCACTACCTTGATACCTGTAGCTTTCTCAAAGTTGTCAAGTATTTCCTGGTTTTCCTTTACTGTTTCTGTCAGCCAAACAATTTTTTTAGACTCTGATTTGTCTGTGTTTTTTTCTGAAGATACTTGGGAAGTAGAAGATGATTGAGAATTCTCGGTTGCATTTGTGCAACCAAACATAGTTGTAGCCATAGCAAGCAAAAGAACAATTGTGCATACCTTTTTCATATTTTTTCTCCTTTTTTTTATTTATTTAACAGCAAATAGCTATTAATTACTATACATAGTCTTACTTTGCAAGTTTCGTAAATAGATCACCAAACAAAGAATCTCTTTTGATATGATAAACATATTTAATTAGATGCCTGTCTTTATTAAAAGTGTATGTATTGTTATATTCAGGTATAGGACTAGGTTCAAAGCAATCTAGCATATATTCGTCCTCCAGAAGCCACGCTACCGCTGTAACATCCCAGATAGGCCTTGTCCAGAATTCTCCACCATTGCACCTCTTTGCTTCGGCTGTTGTCACATCTACGAGATAATCGCATAGCTTGTTTTTTCCACGTAGCCAGAACTCAAGTTCGGGTCCACCCGTAGTGAAAGCAGATACAACCCCCATACATGGTAGCTGTACTAACGGAACACCACATCCAAAAACAATTCTTGCCGCCGAAACGTCCTGGTATAAGTTAAACTCCTTATTATCATGCCAGTGATAGGCGTTTCCTCCAAGCCATATCAGTACTATCCTGTCCTTTATTTCAGGTTTTATAAGTAATGCAGAAGCTACGTTCGTTATAGCCCCTACTGCAATCACGTAAAGTGGATTTGCTTCACTATACTCCAATGCACGGTTAACAAGATCATTTGCAGCATCAGAATGCACTGGTGTATTTTCGTTAATTAAAAATCTATCCGAACCTTTATGTACATAACTCTTAAGCTCATTACATTCCATCAAGGACAAAATATTCATTATCTCTTGGTAGCTTTTTTCCATACCATCCAACGGGCTTGAACTTTTATCATTTAAGAACGGTGCTGCATAAATGGCTTTTATATTTAATTTATCCGAATTCTTAATTAAATAGGCCAACGCATACTGATCATCTATTTCGTTGTATGTATCTGTATCAAAAACTACATCAACAATTCCTTTAGGTTTTTGTAACCGTTCCATCATCCTTCCATTATCAATAAGCATAAATTCTTACCTCCTTTTTAATTTTTTATATGTCTAACAAATCTAAAGTGCTTTTGTCTACTAATGCAGGAGGTACTCCCTGTGTTGTTATTGAAAAACCAGCTGCATATGTAGCATATTTAATTGAAGTACATATATCATAATTTTTAGAAAGGTATACCGCCAATGTTGCAGCAAATGCATCTGCTGCTCCCGTAGTATCAACCGCTTCAAAATCCGCTGCTTCAAAATATTTTGAATGCTTTTTATCCCTTAAGTAACATCCATCACGATCTAAGGTCACTATGACATGTTTTGCACCAAGATCCAAAAAATGTTGCGCTTTTTCCTCCAAAGTTTTTTTTTCTTGACATAGCTCTTCTATTTCATTACGATTGGGCATAAATATATCAACGTTTTTAATAAGACCATCACTAATCGAGGTAACTGCACAAGGCTTCAAAATTACCTTTGCACCACACTTTCGTGCAGTTTTCGCAGCACACTCAACTGTCTCAGGATTTATTTCGGTCTGGAGCAAACAAAAGCTTGCATTATCAAACATACTCCTATGCATTTCAATATCCTTTGGAGAAAGTTGATTGTTTGCGCCTTCATAAACAACTATTGCACTTTCGCCATTATCTTTTACATAGACATATGCATGTCCAGTAGCCATTACTGTGCTTGTAGAAACTCCTTCAATATTTACGTTATTAATCTTCAAGAAATCATACAGTATACTTGCTTCATAGTCCTTACCTAATTTCCCAATTAAATACACCTCTGCTCCCAGCTTAGCTGCTCCAATTGCTTGGTTAACACCTTTCCCTCCTGGAATGGTCGCTCTCTTCTTTGTAGTAATGGTCTCACCTATTTGTGGTACCTGTCCAAGGTTTAGCAGTGTATCCATATTTATAGCACCAACTACAACTATTTTTTTATTTCGTACCGTTATTGGAACATCTATACTGCTTTCACTTTCAACCATTTGGTCGCATTTGAAAGGTATTTCAGGGACTCTTGTTTTTTCTACCTTAGCTATCAGTCTTCTGCAAGCATATTCTCCAAGTTCATAAAAAGGCAAACGAATTGAAGAAAGTTTTGGGAGAAGATATATTTCATTTGGATCCTTTACTAAGCTTACTAGAGAAATATCCCTTGGTATTTTTATATTATTGTATTCTGCATGCTGATAAATTTTTGCTGCTAAACATGTATCAAAGCAAATAATACCAGTATAATTATGTATAAGTGCTGAAATATCTAGTGAGCTTTCTTTGACAACGCAAAGCATATTTGCATCAAAGGGAAGCTTATTGTCAAAAAGGCATTGCTCAAAACCTTTTTGGAACCTTCGCTCTCTAATACCATTATTTTTTATCAAGCAGCCTATCTTTTGGTGTTTATTCTTTACCAACGCCTGAGTTGCATTATAAGCAAGCTTAGAATAGTCAAGGCCTCCTCTCTCTGGAGACGGAACATTGTAACAATCGATAATAAAGTATGGTACCTGGTGCTCAATCAACTGACTCTCACATTTGCTATAAGAATCAGTTAATTTATCCCAAATAATTCCATCTAAATTATGTGAACAAAGCATTGTAATGCCTTTATATTCTTCCTCTGGAGTATCTGCTGAAAATAGTACAGTGGTATATCCATTAATTTTGGCGGCCTCAACAATACCAGAAAGTATTAGCTCATGCCCTGTAGGTTTGCTTAACATAACTCCAAGCAGAAAAGATCTAGTTTTTTTAAGTGTATGTACGCCGGCATAAGGAGTATAATTACACTCTTTTACAACCTTCATGACACGGTCTCTCGTCTCTCTGCTAATGTTGGAATCCTTCCCATTTATTACCTTTGAGACGGTTGAAACTGAGACTCCTGCAAGTTCTGCAATCTCCTTTATATTCATCAGGCACCTCATTATTTAGGAAATATTTTTCCTAAACCAATTTCTTGCATGTATTATCTATATATTTTTTAAAAAGTCAATATTTTTTTGTTACATTATTATATTTTTTTATTAATTTTTTCTTTTTTAAGAATATTTTTTAAACTTAATAGCAAAAAATGGGATAAGTAATTACTTTTGTTTAAGAAAACTGTTTCCTATACTCCATAATTTGAGAAACAATATGAACTAAAAATAAATACATAATAGTTTTGAGACAATCAAGACAAGATATAAAGACATAATTTAAATTTAAAGAAAAAGGGCCCTGCATATCTATTTAAGTAAACATTGCATAAGCCCCATTATTTAAATCTGTCAATTTGATATATAATTATTTACTACATAAATCTTCAAAGGCAGCCCTTACTCTAGATAAATCCGGAATTGATGGTATTGCGCCTTTTTTTTCTGTACTCATACCTGCAGCAATATTAGCCATAAGTACAATTTCCTCAAGCTTTTTTTGTGAAATTCTGTTGATGTCTGTACCATTATTCAAAAATCCGTATAAAACCGTTCCCCAAAAATTATCTCCTGCTCCCGTTGTATCTATGACATTAGCAGGATGCTCTGGAAAAGCACCCATATGCTCATTTGTTGCATACATACATCCCTTAGGCCCCATTGTTACTGCTACAAAGCTCAAATCAAACTTAAGTAGTTCTCTTAAACAATCCTCAGGCATTGTTTTGCCAGTAACCATTTGTGCCTCTTCAAGAGAAAGCTTTGCAATATTAGCATATTTTAAACCAACTTTCATAGCCAATATTGCATTATCCTCGTTGCTCCATAACAGTGCTCTGTAATTTGGATCAAAGGAAATAATCTTCCCACACGCCTTAGCATAATCGACAGCTTTTAAAGTGGCAGATAGTGATGGTTCATGAGTCATTGATAAGGTTCCAAAGTGAAAAATCTTGCATTGCTCAATCAGCTCTATATCAATTTCTTCTTTTGAAAGACATGTATCAGCACCATGATTCCTATAAAAACTAAAGCTTCTGTCCCCTTTATCATCCAATGTGACAAATGCTAAGGTTGTATTATGATTTGGATCTAAAACAAGATTTCTACAATCTATAGAAAGGTCTAAAAGCTGCTTTTTCAAAAATTCTCCAAATACATCCTCTCCTACCTTCCCAATGAATGCACATTTAGCTCCAAACTTAGACAATACAGCTAGAACATTAGCTGGAGCCCCTCCAGGATTTTGCTCATAGCGTTTAACTGAATCATCGTCGGATCTAATCTGTGTAAAATCTATTAGAAGCTCACCAAGAGCTACAACATCAATCATAATACACCAACTTTCTTCTTAATATTTTTAGAATATATCTATTAAAATCTTCATAGCTAAGTCTTTAGATTCCTCGATGAACTTATATGCTTCAAGATAATCCTTAAATGCAAAATGGCGTGATATTAGCGGTTCAACTATAATCTTTTTGCTTGCCATAAAGCTTATTGCATCATCAAAATCTTCTCTCTTATACATAAGAGTACCACGCAAGGTAAGCTCTCTATCCTGTACTAATCCAAGGTCCACCCTTGGTATATCACCAAAAACGCCCACCACCATTATTGTAGTACCTTTTCTTGCCATAGCTACAGCTTGGTCCATTGTAGGTTGAATACCTATACACTCAAATATTGCATCAGCACCATCTTCACCGAAGTTCTTCAACACTGCTGCTTTTAAATCTTCCTTAGCTGTATTGACACAGAAATCAATCCCACATTCGCAAGCCTTTTGAATTCTATAATCGCTTATATCAGTAATCATAACGCTAGCAGCACCCATAGCCTTCGCTACTTGTGCTGTAAGATTTCCAATAGGTCCTGCACCGAATACCAAAACCTTTTTCCCGTTAACATTCCCTAATCTTCTTACTGCATGAACGCCAACAGCTACAGGCTCTATAAGTGCTCCGGAATCAAGGTCGAGTTCATCAGGTATATATATAACCTTCGATTGGTCTACTAGAAAGTATTCTTGAGCCATACCCTCTGTTTGAAATCCCATTACCTTTAAGCTCTCACAAATATGGTAATCCCCTTCTCTACACATAGCACATTTACCGCAGAATACCTGAGGTTGAACAGTAACCCTATCTCCAGGGACAAAATCTTTAACCCCACTTCCACATTTCTCAACTACGGCTGTAACTTCATGCCCCTGAACTACAGGATATGAAGTGTATGGATGCTTGCCATGATATACATGCATATCTGACCCACACACCCCTATTCTTGCCATCTTTAATAAAACTTGATTTTCACCTACATCTGGAACCTGTATATTCTCAAATACAATTTCACCGGGCTTTGTCATTGTCGCACGCAACATACAATCTCCTCCTTAACACATCATCCTTATTTGATTCGATTACTTCCCTATATTCTGTTAATTTCCCTGAACTCGATTATCTTCCCTGAATTCAATTATCTTGCGAGGAGTTCATTTATCTTGACCTTAAATCAGAAACCTTTATTATCAGGGTTTATTTATTTTCTTCTATTCCATTAGGATAGAAAATAGTCTTTAGTCCTGCATTCCCAGACAATACATCTTCAAAGGTCTTAGGAGCATCATCTAGTGTCAGCCTTTTATCTACAAGATTCATTAAGTTAACTTTACCGCTTTTAGCAAGCGCAACTGCCTTTCCAAAGGTCTTTTTAAGAGCAAAGCTTCCGCAAATCTTTAGCTCGCGTTTAAACACCTCATAAGGATTTATGGTTATTTGACTATTGTCTGGGCATACACCAAAGAATAGTATTGTACCTGAATCCTTTACATATTTAATTTCACCCTCAATTACTCTTGGAACTCCAGTACAGTCAATAACAACCTCATAAGAATTTACAAGACCTAGCTTTTCAAATTCAGCAGATGTGTAAGCATGATTTGCTCCAAGTTTTTTGGCTAGCGCAAGCTTGTTCTCAAAAAGGTCGACAACAGTAACACTAGCAGCTCCATTTATTGCTGCCAATTGAGCATGCATAAGTCCTATTGGGCCTGCACCGAATATCAACACAGAGCTACCTAAGCCTATACCTGCCTTTTCTTGTCCATAAACCACACAAGCTAAAGGTTCTATCATGGAAGCCTCAGTAAAGGAAAGCCCTGAAGTGTCAAAAACACAACGCTCAGGAACAGTTAAATATTGAGCAAAAGCACCATGCCTTGTTACACCAACTGCGTGCATATCTACGCAAAAATTTTGGCGATTTTCCTTACAAGCATCACATGCCTCACAAAATATGTTTGGGTCAGCAGCAACATGCTGACCAACCTTAAACTTTGTAACGTTTTTGCCAATACCAGCTACTACACCAGAAAACTCATGGCCTGGAATTCTCGGATAGCTTCCAAAATATTCGCCCTTATATATATGCACATCAGTACCACATAAGCCTGCAGCCTTAACCTCAAGTAGTATTTCATCATCTGCTGGAATGGGTACTTGTGTATCTCTTACTACCCCAACGTTGGGTTTCTCAATAAAAAATGCTTTCAAATTACATCACCTTTCCCATGTTTTAAGCTATACTATCTATATTAAAAAGTAATAGCGACTTTGAAATCACCATATTTTCCGCTTGCATAATCAAAAGCCGTCTCCCAATCTTCAAGAGTAAAGGTTTTTGTAATAAGTCCGTTTGTTTTTAATTTACCGTTTTTGATATTTTCAATTACGAATGGGTAGCAATATGGACTTAAATGGGAACCCAAAAGATCCAGTTCCTTTCTGTCTCCAATAATGGACCAATCCACTGTAGTTGGTTCTCCGAAAACGCTAAATTCTACAAAGCGTCCTAACTTTCTTATCATGCTGAGCCCTTGAACTACACTAGATGGATGCCCTGTTGCTTCTATGTATATATCGCAGCCATAACCGTCAGTTAACTCCAGCACTTTTGCCACAACATCTTCTTTGCCTGGGTTCATAACAATATCCGCACCAAACTCTTTTGCTTTTTCCAAGCGATTATCCACCATATCAAGCACTATTAATTTAGTAGGGTTTTGCATTCTCGCATATGTAATCATTCCAAGGCCAAGAGTACCAGCACCAGAAATAACCACTATATCATCATTGTGAATTTGCGCTCTATCTACCGCATGCTTTGAACAACCATAGGGTTCAATAAGTAGAGCTGATGTTAATGGTATCTCTTCGGGTACCCTAGAAATAACAGAAGTCTTAGGGAATCTTACATATTCAGCCATACCACCGTTGTTTCCTTTTTGGAATCCAAAGATTGCATGCGGTTGGCACATCCAGTACTTACCAGTTTTACAAAATCTGCATTCCCCACATGGGACAATCTGATCGGCTATAACTCTCTCCCCAACTTTAAAATCTTTAATATTTTCTCCCACTTCAACAATATATCCCAAAAACTCATGTCCGGGAATAAATGGCGGCTCTACCCATGCCGGTTGATGATCGCCACCCCAATACATAGCTGCTCCATGTTCACACTTCAGGTCACTTGCGCAAACCCCGCAACCTTCTGTTTTAATTATGATATCATCAGGACCACACTCAGGTGTTGGATAGTTTGTTTCAAAACGGTAATCCCCTTTTCCATATGCTACTAGAGCCTTCATAGTTGATGGTATTTTTCTCATACTAGTCCTCCTTTCAAAAAAGACGCTTTATTATTTGTTATGTATATAAATACTTTGAATTAAATGTAAAAGCTTTTATGCCTAGAATAAATAAGCATTCAAATTTTTATACGATAGCACCTTGCTCTCTCAGCTTTTTCACTAGAAGCTCAGTGTCCATTTTGCTCATAGAACAATTATTGTGTAAACTAATAGCTGCAGCAGTTCCTGCGGCCTGCCCCATTGCCATACAGGTAGCCATAACTCGAATTGAACCAAAAGCTGAGTTGTCAGTGCATACACAGCGGCCGGCAGTAATTAAGTTTTCACTATTTTTAGGTACTAGTACACCATATGGAATATTGTATTCCTGCTTCAAACTAGTGCAGACTTGCTCGATACTATCTGGTCTGTGAATATCTATTACATGCGTTCCCTTTGCAATAGTATCCTTAAAATCCTTTGGATTGAGCACATCGTCCGCTGTCATCTCATATAATCCTACGATACGGTATGTTTCACGCACGCCAGCCTGTGTCCCTGACTTTAATAGCCAGCAATCTTTGAAAGCTGCAAAGTTTTCACGCATAATATTTATTACTTTGAACAAATTCTCACGTAGATTGCACTCAGCCTTTGTAAATTGTTCAGGTGAGCTTGCGTCTGTGCCCTCACGCAATAAATTAATAGTTACTATGCCATCACGGAAGTGTCTGCTAATCCATGGCCCACCAAATATAGGCATTTCACCCTTTGCATTAAGTTCACTTAATCTATCTCTTATTTCAGCACTAATAGGCATTTTTTCATCAACTGCATCTGCAAATATATCTTTAAGGGCATCAGTATCAACACCTCCAAGTTGGAACCACAGGGATGCAGGCTGGAGTTTGTCTTGCTTTGTAGTTTCATAGCCCGCTGCTCTTACCAGGTCAGCGTCACCAGTACAGTCAATGGCCACTTTACAGCCATATGCGACACGTCCAGCTTTGTTCTGTACTATTACATGACTAACCTTTCCATCAGTCATAATACAGTTTGAAAAATAAGTATGATATAACAATGTAACTCCGCTTTCGAGTAGCATTTGCTGAGCTGCCAGCTTGAACATCTCATCATTTACAGGAACATTTCCGCTATCAAGCGTAACATCGGCTCCATCTAAAGCGCTAATTCTCTTCATTAGCTCAAAAGGAATTCCATCGATAATCAGCTTTTTCTTCTTTTTGAAAATACTAATAGGGGTTACAAGAGCACTTGATGCCATGCCCCCTACAAAACCATAACGCTCTATTAATAGCGTTCTTGCACCATTTCTAGCAGAGGCAACAGCTGCAATAATACCAGAAGGTCCACCTCCACATACGATTACGTCATAGTTATCTATAACTGGAACCTTAGTCTCTTTTTCAAAAATAAACATAAACCCTCCTAAAAAATGGGTGACACACCTGCCCAAGGTTTTCTAGTGTAAACATTCAATCTCAGCATTACCAACACTTCAGTAACACTCTAACACTTATAAATTCTTATATTCTAAAAAAGTTGTACCCCACGCTCACTCAAAACCTTTTGCACTTCATGGAAATCTATATCACGAGGCTCTATTTCCTTGCAGGATGCAAGTGCAGCAGCTACTCCTGCAGCTTCACCGATGGCCATACAAATGGACATTACACGGTAGGATGCATGTGCACGGTGAGTGCCTGAAATACATCTCCCTGCGAGTACTAAACCATCTATACTTTTTGGAATCAAACAACGTAAGGGGATGTCATATGGTGTTACCTCTTCTGGAACTCCTTCCGCTTGCGCACTGCCAGTAGGGTTATGGATATCAACTATAAAGCTAGCTTTATGTACTACAACATCTTCAAACCTACGCCCAGTACGAAGATCCATATCATGAAGCATATATTGACCTATAAAACGACGGGTCTCACGAACTCCCAGCGTGTTTGCCGTGCTCTTTATAAAACAATTCTGATAACCATCTACGTGCTTTCTGAGAAAATCAGTAACTATATCAATTTGTGTGCGTAAATCAATTTCTGCTTTTTCTAGGTCATCGCTAGACAAAGCAGAGATACCGTTTGATTGAGTTGTATTAATTACACGTTCTCCAGGAACTGAAGTGCGAAATGAGCGAACCGATGCCGCATTTGGAGGTAGATGTCCCTCTTTGCAAAACCTTGTAGTATAATCAAGAAACCTTTCTCCCTTGTATGTAACATGGTCTAGTTCACCTATACAGGTCAGAGCATTTTCCTCAACGCCTTGTAGACGGAACATTAATGTAACAGGTTGTAATAGACTATCTCCGTCTCGTCCCATCTCATATTCTGCACCTGCATAGTATGCAACATCACCATCGCCTGAAGCATCAACAAAGCATTTTGCCCGTATAAGCTTCATACCTGTCTTTTGTGAAATAACAATGCCTGTAACTTTTTTGCCCTCTGTTATAGCATCTACAACAGGGGTTTGTAAATATATCTTTACGCCTGCTTCATGTGCAAAATCAATAAGCACTCGCTTGGCCATTTCAAAGTCGTGAGTCTGTTGTGTAACACCTGTTTCATCACTATCTGGAACTCCTAAACGGGCAACGAGCTCATCACGTAAAGTTCCCTTTGATACACTTCCTAGTATTGGTGCAACCGCACCGTTTGTAAGATTTCCACCAAGCGTTCCATAACGCTCAATTAATGCAGTCTTTGCTCCTAATCGAGCAGCTGATACAGCGGCACAGATACCCGCAGGGCCGGAACCAACCACTACAACATCATATTGTGCTGCTATCTCTATAGATTTCTGATATGATACTGATCCAATACTCATTCTAATACCTCCAAAGTTACAGTATTAGTGCAGATTATATACAACCTGCACTAATAAACTTAACTATTTTGCTATATAATTAATCACCTAAAAACGCACCTTGCTTTAATAGACTTGAGCGGAGCTCTTTTACATCAATATTTGCAGGCGACTTTCCTTCTTTTATTGCCATTGCTGCAGCAGTACCGGCTGCCTGACCAAATATCATACAGCATGGTATCATACGAGTAGCTGAGCCTGCTATCGCATCAGCTGAGAGTGAACGCCCTGCAACAAGTAGATTACTAACACCCTTTGGTACCAAGCAAGGGTATGGCACACCAAAGTAAGGTCCATTTTCTAAAGTAAAATATGTTCCTCCTGGGTCGTTCCTATTGTGAGTATCCATATTTGTTGCCAGAACAGCTATGGAGTTATCAGGTACGCGACAATTTATAACATCGTCTGCCGTCAACTTGTACAGGCCATCAATATGGCGGGTCTCACGAATTCCTATTCTAGCTGCTGTACCCATAAACTTTGCATTTTCAAATCCAATAGCGTACTTCTTCAAGAAATTAAACACTTTATGCGCCTGCTTCATTCCAATCAATTCAGCCTTTGTTAAATCCTCGGCATTGGTTCCATCAATGTCTAGAATACGGGAAACATTTAAACGATACTCACCAGGTTCAGGACTCTCAAATAGGCAAATTTCTGCACGAGGTACATCTCCCCATTCCTCCTGCTTTTCTTTAATCAACCAACTGAACGGACCATAGAAAGGACGAATTTCATCCTTATGTTCCTTCATGTGAATCTTTAGTCTCTCCGAATCAACATTGGAAACACGGAAGAACATTGTTGCTGGCTGCATGTTGCCATCATTAATGTTACCTAGTTCATAATTTACGCCAGACCTAGCGGCCACATCTGCATCACCAGAACAATCTATTATAATTTTTGCGCGAATAACAGACATACCTGACTTGTTTGCAATTATAACACCAACTATCTTATCGTCTTCCTTCAAAACATCTACAAACTGTGTATGTAAGAGGATTTCTGCACCCGCTTCTAAAATCATATCGGAAGCAACCATTTTCAAAGCTTCATGGTCAAATGGTCCCACATGGTCATGACCAACATTATAGAATCCAGCGTGGGAGGTTGTAGATCTAACTACACTAGGCTGAATAGCACCACCCATTTCTTCCATTCTATCTACAATTTCTTGAAAAATACCTTTAATGATTTGCTTTTCACTTCTTGCATCATAAGCTGTCATAAAAGGACCTACAAGACCGTTAGTAGCCTGTCCACCAACGCATCCCGAATCATCAATTACCAATGTCTTTGCACCGTTCCTAGCAGCACAGATAGCTGCTCCTATTCCTGCTGGGCCAGCACCGACAACTAGGATATCTATATCACGGTAAATGGGAAGTATTTTGCTATAATTAATTGTACTCATATAATATCTCCTTATAGTTTTATTGCTCTTTAGTGTTGTAGCAGTCCCGTTGGGACTGCTACATATAGAATTTATAATAATTTATTTACCATAGAAATTGTCGTACCAACCTTGCATTTCGGCTTTTATCTTCTCTCCGCCGCCATTTGTCCAGTCTGACTGGAAGGTCTTGAGGTCATCAATCTTCTTAGTGCCGCTGATAAGCTGAAGGATAAAGTCACTAGTTGCCTTGAATAAGGACTGATTGTACTTCGAGTAGTTCTCCAAAGAAGGCATGAATGCAAAGGTATTATCTACAAAAACTTCTGGTGTTTCTTTATTAGCTTTATTGGTAATCGCATCAAATGCTGCCCACATGGCATCACTCTTTCTAACACGTGAAGGCCACTGCTTTGCAAACTCTTCCTCATTTGTACTGTTAAGATACCAGTATGAATTACCACGTTCTTCTGAGAAGATAGGGTTAATTGGTTTGATGGAACCATCTGCATCATATGTAAAGTGTGTACCTTCAACTCCAATATTGAGGTAAAGCTGAT
>JAEYTP010000141.1 GCA_023433945.1 Bacillota bacterium
AGTCAAATACAAATTCAAACGCCACATCAATAATTTTCACATTATCATCTCTCAACTTAAGAGCTGCCCGGGACAGCCTAAGCGCTCGAATGTATTCAAATGGCGTTTTCCCTGTCAACTCTTTAAAAATCTTTGCAGAATACCAGGGCGAGTAATTTGCTGATTTTGCAAGCATATTAAGTGTTATTTCATCTGTAATATGCCTATCAATGTAGTCCTGCATCCGTTGAACCGCATCTATGTTTTCCCAGTTATCCATGTTATCTCCTCCTGCATAAAGAGTATCATGAAATTAATAAAGGTTACTTGACTTGTTTTGCTATGATTATCTTAATCTCTTACTAAAATATTCAAAAAAAATAGAGTGGATTCTGTCATCTACCACTCTATTATTCTAACTTACTTGTACACTTCAGACAATCTAAACAATAGAACAAAGAATTAAATATATCTTTTAAATAATTATATCTTCTATATAATGTTATATACTTTTAATTATCCTATTACATTATCTTTGATTTTCTGTGAAAACCCTTCCTTAAATAGCTCACTATCAAAGCATCCAACTCTCTGCTTACCTTGAGTACCTCTTCACTTCCGCGTTCATGTGTCTCAATCATTTGGTTCAGCTTTTGTCTTAAATCTTCTATTTCCATACTCATTCATTCCTTGTCTCTATATTCTGAACTTACCAATAAGTAATTGAAGTTCAGTAGCTCCCTGCGCGTTCTGTACAGCAAGTTCTTTTTCGGCAATTGTTTTATCTAGTATTTCTGATGTTTTTTCAGCTATGTCCTGTACTCCTTTTGCACTTTCATTGATGGTAGCTGCAACCTCGTTCATTGCTGTGGATATGCTTGAAACTGCCAAATCAAGTTGCTCTGCTGAACCTTCAAACTCAGTCATTAACTCATCGATATACTCAGCATCACTATTGTATTGCTCACTGACTCTTGTAAGCTTTTGATAATCAGGAAGTACATTTTTACTAAGGTAAGATAGTATTTCCTCTGAATTCTCTTTCATATTTCCAACTGCTGAGTATACCCCCTTGACTATCCCTTGAATTCCAGACGCAGTTGAAGAGGATTGTTCTGCGAGCTTTCTTATTTCTTCTGCCACCACCTTAAAACCTCTACCCGCTTCTCCAGCTCTGGCAGCTTCGATGGCTGCATTAAGTGATAACAGATTTGTTTGGCTTGTTATAGATAGTATGGTGTCGGCCAGAACACTTATCTGACTTATGTTATTTGATTCTTCAATGGCTTTTTCCATCTTGGCCTTTACCTCGTCATATATCTCTTTTGCACTCCTTACAGATTCCATGGCATCAGACCTTAAGGTATTTGCTCTTTGTGTTATCTCTTTTGATTTTTCAGCGCCCTCCTTAACCCTTTGTGCTATTACGTTAACACTTGCATTAATTTCCTCAGTTGTTGCGGTAATCTCTTGGGCAGAGGCTGCAGTTTCCTCCATACCGGCAGAAAGCTGTTCAGTGGTTGCGGAGTTATTCTGAGCATTCTCCTGTACATGGCTGGACAATTTCTCTAGACCATCAGCATTTTCATATATAACCAAGGACACATCATGTAGTTTTGCTGCCATTTCACGCAACACCTTCCTAGTTGAAAAAGTTGCCTTGGCAATAATCCCTGTCTCATCCTTGCTCTTTGCTAAGTATTCATAATCACTATCGTATTTCAGATCAAGGTCTGCGGTTTTGTTTATAAGCTCAGTAAGCTTGATTATTGGTGATGATATACGAGTGGCTATAAGTAATCCTATCAGTAGTGCCAATATTACCAATACAGCTCCTGCTACCATTATATATATAGTCATATAATTTATTGGAGCCATTATATCACCTAAATCCCCTGTGACTACAAGTGTCCAGTTTGTATCGGGAATAATACTATATGCGGCCAGTTTAACCCTACCCTGGTAATCATATTCTACCACTTCCGCTTCTACTTTTTCACCATTTTTTACTTTGTCAACCACACCTTTGATCTGTGTATTTTCCACCGGATTACCTATTTTTTTTGCGTCGGGGTGATATAACATATTACCGGTTTCATCAACTAGGTATGCATAACTTGATTGGGTATCAAGTATTTTTGTATCAGATAGATACTTGATAATACTGTCTGCGTATACCGCAGTTGCTGCGAAACCAACAAGCTGGTCATCTACCTTAACAGGATGTGCAAATACCACGATGAAAGCCCCTGTAGACTTTGACTTGAGAGTTTCACTAATTACCGAGGTTCCTAACTCTAAAGCCTTTTTTGTATAATTTCTATCCTTGATACTTGAACCAATTAGCTTTATATCGCTATCCGAGCGTATTATTCCTTCAGTATCTGTAATAAAAATATGTTCTATATTTTCCGCATCTGCAACCATTTTTGTAAGTTTGGCATTTAATTTTTCTTGATAGGAAGATATATCCTCACCATTCTTTTGCTTTTGCAACAACTCGGCTACTTCACTTTGATCTGAAATGAGCTGAATGGTCCGTTTCTCCTTCTCTATTATAGAACTAATAACTTTTGAACTCTCATTATTAGTATCAGACATTGATGCTTGTGTCAAATTTCTTATGGTTGTGGTTGATTTATAAAGACTAATACTCCCCATTATCACAATAGTGATCACCATCATAATAAACATAATAAGGGACAACTTAACACGTAATTTCATTCTTTGCTTCCTCCTTAATATTGTTATGGGATATATAATGTTCTCCGATTTTGTTTATTGCTTCTGCTTGAGGCAGAGGTTTACTGAATAAATAACCTTGGATTTTGTTGCATTTATGCTTAATTAGAAAATCTAACTGCTCCTGAGTTTCAACACCTTCTGCTACTACACATAAATCCATACTGCGTCCCATTTTAACTATCAAATCTGTAAGAGTCTTTCCTTTAGAAGAAATTGTATCTATAAATGTTTTGTCAATTTTTAGTGTAGTAATCGGAAGAAGCTTAAGATAATTCAAAGAAGAGTACCCCTTTCCAAAGTCATCCAAGGCGATGCGTATTCCCCTTGCCCTAAGTATTTTTAGCTTTTTGGCTATTACCTCGTAAGACTCCATTAAAATTGACTCTGTTATCTCCAGTTCAAGCTGAATAGGATTAATATTAACAGCATCGATATTATCAAGTACCATATCAACAAAGTCGTCCTGTAGGAGCTGTAGCATTGAGATATTTACCGACATACTTAGCCCCTTGTATCCCAATCTCTCTAGGTTATACAAAAATTGACAAGCTGTTCTGAGCACCCATTCTCCAATTGGTATAATTAAGTGCGTAGCCTCTGCTACTCCAATAAAGTCTTGTGGAGACACAAACCCTAATTCACCGCTTCTCCAACGAATTAATGCCTCAAGCCCCGAAATAGTACCTGTTCTAATATCTAATTGTGGTTGATAGTACAGTTCAAATTCTTTATTCTCCAATGCAGTACGAAGGTTCTTCTCTATTTTTACCCTTCCTGCAATTTCATCATTCATTGGATCATTATAGAATACTATTCGGTTTTTCCCGGATTCCTTGGCTTTATACAGAGCTATATCTGCATTTTTTAGCAAGCTGTCAATTTCTTTTCCATGCTCAGGATATGTTGAAATTCCTATGCTTATTGTTGTAAATATATTTATACTCTCAACTTCAAATAAAGACTTAAAGGCTTTTAATATACTAACAGCAGCCCTTTCAACATATTCTTTTTTATCATAGTTATCAATCAATACTATGAACTCATCCCCACCAATCCTGTATACAGAGTTATCGGTAGCAGTAACGTTCAGCAGCCTTTCACTGACTTTGGTAAGGAGCAAATCCCCAAATCTATGCCCCATAGCATCATTGATATATTTGAAATTATCGATATCTATATACAGTAATGCATACTTTCCAAGTTCATTTTCTTGTTTTATGTAATCCAACCTCTCCTGGAGGGCAAACCTATTCTTTAGGCCTGTTAGTTGATCGTGGTAAGCAAGGTAGTAAAGTTTACTCTCATAATCCTTAAGTTCAGTTATATCTGAATGAGAGCCAGCCATTTGAATAAGCTTATTTTCATCATCAAAAGATGCCTTCCCACGAGCCATGAACCACATGAAACTTCCATCTTTTCTTCTAAAGCGGTATTCACAGTTATAATAAGGAGTTCTGTTTTTTTGATGAAATAGCATCTTCTCCTTTGCCTGTTGTTTATCCTCAGGATGAATAAACCCTTCCCAACCTTCTTCAGCTGCCTCTAAATCATCAACATTGTATCCTGTTATCTCATACCAACGTTCCGAGAAACACCTTTTTCCGTCCCGCTCCCACCAAATAGCATCATTGGTTCCTTCTGAAATCAATCTATAAAGTTCTTGGCTTTCAAGTAGTTTCTTTTCATTTAAGAGAATTTGTTGATATTGTTCTTCCAGTTCTGCTTGTTTCTCCTCCAATTCAAGATTTGTCTCTTGAAGCTTTTCATTAGCAATAAAAAAAGCGTTACACGTTTGATTAAGTTCTGCTTGTGCGAAATTTAGTTGCTTGAGCGACTTGTTTATCAAGAAATAAATAAGTACACCAGTGATAGAAACATAAAACCAGCCCTTTACTAAACTAATAAAGGTAATCATTTCCTTATCCTGCACCAATAAACTTAGCAATTTGTCTGAGAGCAGAACCCATAATGAGCCCACAATCATATAGATTACAGTAATTCTGAAAGAAATAAGGTCTGTTTTCTTGTTTGACATATAGCCCCCTCATATGTTCATAATTGTGTCGAATAGTTATATATGTATGTATAAAAGCAATAAAAAAGGATAATCTTGTATCTATATTCCAATAATACAAGCTTATCCTCTAAACTGAAATAGAATTTTGTCTGTTCTTACCCCGAATAAATTCGGTATTAAATCATTAACTCAAATCCTACGATATTCTGTAATAGTCTGTCCAATATACTTTCTGAAGATTTTTGCGAAGTATTCTGAGTCCTTATAACCCAACATTTCAGCTACTTCATAAGGTTTAATATCAGAAGACCTCAATAATATTTTTGCCCTCTCCATTTTTACTATAGTTAAATAATCCAAAAAGGAAATACCAGTTTTCTGCTTGAATACTTCACTTAAATAAGTCCTGTTAATAAACAAATTTTCTGCAACCATTTGAAGAGATACACTGTTGTCTATATTATCAAGAACATAATTGCATACTGTCCATACTGTGCCCTTATCTGTAAAACCCAGTTGAAACGTGTTGAATATATGTGTCAATTCTTTAACCTTAACCATTACAAATTCTATAAATTCCTCATAACACCCGAATTTTTTGTCAGATATTCCAGTAAGACCCGGCTTATAAAAAAATTTCTCCAGCCAGGGGTTTTCAATACATAAACCCTCAAACACTACAGGGATTGCTTTGTTTATTGCCATCCCAAATCTCATTACCTCATAATCAAGATTTGCAGCAATTCTACCTAATATATGCCTTATTATTGCTTCTGATTCGGAGTTCCTGCTTTGTATATGCTGTATAATTTTTTGTATATCATCCTCTTGAAAATAAGCTTCTGTCTTTTGATCAAAAACCTCTTCAAGCTTTTTAACCCTATCTGATTCTCTCTTTTTGGTATTAATGTATTCATATGCTCTACTTAATAGTGCAGACAACTCATTAACATCAGCCGGTTTAGTCAGAAAATCAAACGCTCCGTGCACAATTCCTTGTCTTGCATAGCTAAATTCACTAAAGTCACTCAACAGCACCACACAGGGACAAAGATCTTTGGATACAATACTCTTTAAGAGCTCCAGACCATCTACTTTTGGCATTTTTATATCGGTTATTACAAGGTCAATATGACACTTAGAAAGCTTTATTAGTGCCTCCTCACCATTTATAGCCTCTTCTGCTATCATAAATCCTGTATTCTCTCCCCATACTGGTAAGCGTTTTAACTCGAGCCTTACAATATCCATATCATCTACCAGCATAACCTTATACATCTCACTACCTCCAAAGGAAAACAAATAGTCAGTCACATAAAAAGCATTTTTATTAATCAATATACTAAAAGAATACAAAACAATTAATCGATATTGTGAAAGTGAAAACCAAAGTAATTAATCAATATACGGAATGGAAAAATAAATGGTAGCTCCTACTCCAACTTCCCCTTCTAGCCAGACCTTGCCCCCATGCTTTTCAATAATGTTTTTTATGGTTACAAGGCCGATACCTGTGCCTTCATACTCATCACTGGTATGTAGCCTTTGGAATATACCGAAGAGCTTGCTGGAGTAATTCATATCAAATCCGGTACCATTATCTTTGATATAAAAAATGTATGCGTCCTCTGTTAGCGTACTGCCAACAGTTATTCTTGCTTGCTCTCTTCCTCTAGTAAACTTAAACGCGTTGGATAGAATATTAGTAATTGCTTGTTTCATTAGGACTTTATCAGCATATATATTAGGTAAGCCGGTTTCAATAATCATTTCTATTTTTCTATCCGGATATGCTGCCTTTAGCTCATTAAAACAAGCCAAAAATTTATCCTCCATATTTATCTCTTCAATACTCAATCTCGCTTGCGATGCCGTTGAATACTCCAACAGCTTTTCAATCATTGTTATCATTTCTCTTGAAATTCTCACTACGCTTGAAAGCAGTTCCATAATTTCTCTATTGATATTATCACCATAGTCCTCAAATACAATTCTTATGTAGCTTTCAATTGCCCTTAAAGGTGATTTTAAATCGTGTGTGACCGTGTATGTAAAGGCTTCAAGCTGATTTACAGCGTATTGCAGTTCTTTGGTTCTCTCCTCAACCCTTCCCTCCAATTCTTCATTAAGCTTTCTGATCTCTTTTATGGCCAACTTATAATTAGTTATATTATCGACAACAACACCTACTTGATTATCACTTATTTTAAAGGCATTAACCCAATAGTATACATTTCCTTCGGCATAGTAAGTTTCAAACTGTATCGGCTTACCTGTTTTCACTACTTCTTGATAAAACGGTATATCAGGGTTTCTAAAACCTAAAACTTCACTCCATGTTTTTCCAGACACGTTATTAATGTTTATATTAATATCATCAATAAAACTGGAGTTTATTTCAACAAACCTAATGTCCTGCATATGCCCTTCACTATCAATAATGGGTTCAAAAACCAAGTACCCATTAAGCATCTTTTCATAAAGCTGCCTATATTTATTTTCACTTTGTGTTAAGCTTTGTTGAACCTCTGTAAGCTCATCGTATTGCATTCTCAATTCTTCTTCCGAAGCTGTCAAATCTTCGTATAGCTTAGACAATTCACCATGACTTATAGAAAGCTCTTTTCTGATCCTTTTTACTCTTCTTAGATTAACCATAAGGATTATAATAAAACAAGTAAGGATAAAAACGAGTATAACTGCTGCAATAACATAATTTCTATATTCATCAAAAATGGATAGAGGGCGGTTAATAAATTCGCATTCTTTAGGCAGCAATTCCGGATTGATTCCATACTTTTCAAGGGTACTATAGTCAAACACATATTTTGCAGTTTTTGTGTTGTATACCGGCACTTGTAAAATGTCTTCCCCATTTAAAATCCTAAGAGCCATGCCCCCTGAGAGCTCGCCCTGTGTTTCTCCGCTAAGAACACTCCCCCCCAATGCTCCATTTCCAAGACCAAAGTCATACAAATGATAGACCGGGACTTTGCTGGTATCTCCAACCATTTGCGATAACTGTTCAAAGCCTACCGTAGATCCTGTTTCATCCATGTAGTATGTAGTCAATAGTACAGCACTATCCCCTTCGATTTGTCCAATAAATTCTAGAATGTTTTTATAGCTTCCTTTATTCAAAGGGATTAGATTAACGGTTGGAGCTATTTGCTGGGCAGATTTTTTTGTTAACTCCCAGGTTGAAATACCGCTTTCTGAATTATCAAATATAACGTAAATGTTCTTCAAGTTTTTATTTACATTTAGCATTGCCTTTATTGTACCTTCAGGGTCGACTTCTTCAATAACTCCAGTCACGTTTTTATCATTTTTTACAAGGTCCTCAAAACCCTTCTGGTTTATCCCACTGAATACTATCGGCGCATCATTAAATAACTCTTTTCGGTTCATAAGCGCAAACTGTAGAGCAGCGTCATCTGTTGTAAGAATGATGTCTACATTTTTATTTATATATTTATACTTCATATGGCTATATATATGAAGCAGGTTTTCGCTGCTTGGGTAAGCCTTCCAATCCATATTTTCAATTGAAATATCAAATCTACTGTCATTTATCCTAATTTTTTTCAAAATACCGGTATTTTGTGAATGTGTCCAAGACAGAGTATCAGAATAAGAATTAATGATGAGAACATTCTTTTTACCAGAATCGGGCAGAAGCATCGTTTGGGCAGATTCAGCCAAACTTTCCGAGGATATAAAAAGAGAAAGAACTATAGTAATGGCAGCAAAAATAAGGAATTTTATAACATGTCGAAATTTTATTATGAGACTTCCCCCCTCTCAAGTAATAATATATATTTACCTATTTTAAGGGGTTTGTAACAAAAATAGTAAAATATAATTATTCTTAAAGGATTAAATAATCAATGATATATAGAAATCCATCTAATAGCTAACTATTTAATTAGCTTTATATAAATATTAATAAGCTTATATACGTTCATTTAATAGAAATATATCTATACCTTCATTTAATAGAAATATATCTATACCTTCATTTAAAAGGCAAAAACCATATCTATATCTATACATTATAAGGGATTATTAACCAAAAAAATATAGTACTCTGTCCTATCTTACTCCTATTTTTTACAATAGATAGCATATATAGTGGACTTTTTGTTTATCTAGCGTTTCTTTGACAACTCAATCATGTCACCATATATTGGAGTGGGCATTCCAAAGCCCCCAGAAACATCTATAATCTGGCCAGTAGTATAAGCTGAATCATCACTGGCAAAATACACAACTGTTGCTGCAATCTCCTCTGGTAATCCCATACGCTTAATGGGTGTATGTCTCAAAAAGAATTCCTTGAAGTCTTCAGACAGGTTTGATTTTACGGCGTCTGTTGCTATCATGCCTGGTAGCACTGCATTACAACGTATGTTATCCCGTGCGCATTGCGTAGCTATTAATTTTGTCAAATAATTTATAGCTGATTTCGATGTACCATATGCAATCTGAGAAATGTCAGGTCGAATCCCCCCAATAGAGGAAATATTTATAATACTACCACCGCCATTTGAACTCATATGTGGAATTACAGCTTGCGATGTCAGAAATACACTGGCCAGATTAACATCTATGGTGGAGATAAAATCCTGATAAGAAGTAGATTTAATGTCTAAATCTGTTTTGGGGTTAGACGTTCCAAAGTTATTTACCAATACGTCTATACGCCCTTCTGACTTAATTGCTTGTTCAATCATACTTTTGTAGCTTTCTTTTTCGGTTGCATCATTATATACAACCCTAACGTTACCGCCTTTACTATTTAAGTTTTCTGCAATTCTGTTTGCAGCCTCTATATTTCTTGCGCCCATATAAACAAATGCACCCTCTTTAGCACAACGTTCTGCACACGCTAGGCCAATTCCTCTAGTAGAAGCTGTTATTAATACCACTTTATTTTCTAATTTCATAATTTTTAGCTCCATATAATTTTTTTGGACAAACCATTTAGACTTGTTTATTATAACCGTGTATTAAAAATATTATTTAAACCATTATTTTATTTTTTGACATGGTAATATTGATTTTTGAAATAACCCTCTTTAAAGCACCATAAGCCACCATACATTTGTACAGATACACTTAAAGCTGAGAAATCACCAAACTCAATAAGTAATTGGTGCTGTAAATTATACTTTTAAAAGTTAGATTTTAGTGACTTAACTACATAAAAATTGATGACTTTGAACTGGTTTGAGCAAGTATTCATAAGCACCAAGTCGTATTGCCTCCTTGGCGTATTTAAAGTCATCATAGCCAGTTATGAATATAACTTTACAGTCGGGTATTAAGTGACCTATCTGTTTAGCCATCAGTAAGGATAAAGCAGGAAATATAGGTACAGCGACTGCAAGCTTTGAAATAAGCTGGGATAACTGGTTTATTCCTAAAGTAAATGTTATAATAAAAAACGACTAATTATAAGGAACAGCTAAATAATAACTTCCCACTTTTTGCAGTGGCTAAATTTCTCTCACTGCAAAATCGGGCTTTATTATTTAGCTGCTCTAACGAAAGAAGATAGATATGATAAACAGCTTTAATGATCTCGGCATTTCGCCTATAATTTTAAAAGCTCTGGAAGAAATGGGTTTTGAATCTCCAACAGAAGTCCAGAGCAAAACAATACCCCATATACTTAATACAACTGGCGGTCAAAAGGAGGACCTTATTGTTATGTCGAAAACAGGTAGCGGCAAAACCGCTGTTTTTGGTGTACCAATGATTCAGATGATTGATCCCGCTGCTGCCGGTCCACAGGGGCTTATTCTCACACCGGCAAGGGAACTTGCAGTTCAGGTAGACAACGATATAAAAAACATGTCCAAGTATCTGAAGCATAAAACGATAGCTATATTTGGGCAGCATAATATCAATGTTGAAAAACAGGCCTTAAATAAAGGTGTTTCCATCGTTACCGGAACACCGGGAAGGGTATTTGATCATATTAGCCACGGAACCCTTAAAACCAAGAACATCCGTTTTTTGGTTCTTGATGAGGCTGACAGAATGCTTGATATGGGATTTCTCGATCAAGTGGTAAGAATTATTAAAACACTGCCAAAAGATAGAGTAACTCTGCTTTTTTCTGCAACAATGCCGGCTGAAGTCCGTAGAATTTGCCGGGACTATATGAAACAACCGGTTACTATCGAAATTGAGTCAGTGACAAAAACAGTGGATACTATCGAACAGCTTTACTACCGAGTAAACAATAATGAAAAAAATACGCACTTAAATCGGCTTCTCTTATTCGAGCAGCCTGAGAGTTGTATGATTTTCTGCAATACAAAAGCAGCTGTTGACAGGGTTCAAAGCTTTTTAGCGAAAAAAGGCTATTCTTCTGAAGCATTACATGGCGATATTCCTCAAAGTAAAAGACTTAATACTATAGATCGTTATAAAAAAGGGGATTTTCACATCCTGGTAGCAACCGATGTTGTTGCACGTGGTATTCATATTAATGATCTGTCCTTGGTTATCAACTATGATGTTCCAAATGACAAGGACAGCTATGTACATAGAATTGGACGTACAGGCAGAGCAGGTAATGCAGGTCGCGCCATTTCTTTGGTAACAGCTGACGATATTATGAGTCTCTATGAAATTGAAGAACATATTGGAGCTATGATACCCGAGGAAGAAATACCATCCGAAGAAGTATTCAATGCCCGCACAGCAGGAGTGGATAAGTGGATTAAGGCAAATTCTATAAAGAATAAGCCCCAGCAAAAGCAACAACCGAAGCCTATGCCCAAAAAGCCTCTGGAGCAGCACAAGAAACAACCTAGCCAGCAGAGTGAGATCAAGAAGGAATACAAAACCACTAAAATGGTTAGTACTAAACGCTCTGCAGATGAAACGAGGCCTGTAGCCCCTGCTATTAAGCCTGTAACACGCCATCCTTCAAGTGTTACCGCCCAAAACGCAGAAAAGAATCCAAAACGGTCATTGCTTCAGCGCTTAGTGCATTTCATATTTAAAAAGTAAAACTTATCACTAAAATAAGTCCGAAATCCTTGAAGGTTTTCGGACAAATTGTGGTGAAGGCAAACCTTACCGGTCAAAGATAACAACGGATACTAGAGAATGTAGTCAAAGCACTAAGTAGCTTTAATACTTTATTTTTTATCGTAACCTTCTATAAATAGATTCTTGTTATTACTGTATAAGAGTTTGAATTTTTCAAATGCCTCGTCATAAATCCTAACGTTTTCACCATTCGGAATAACCGTCCTGGGATCATATCTAACAACAGCCTGGCAAGCCTGGTCGTAAGAAGTATAAAATCCCGCCCCCAATCCTGCTGTAATGGCCGCTCCCTTGCATGCTTCCTCTCCGCCTGTCACAGTGAGTATTTCGGTATTGAAAATATCTGCCTGCATTTGCAGCCAGGCATGGCTTTTGGCTCCGCCGCCAGAAGCTATGATGCTCTCAATGGGGATATGCAATTCTCTAAAAATATCAAGGCTAAGTCTCAGAGACATGATTACCCCTTCCATGACCGATCTTATCATATGATTACAGCCATGCCTCAGGGTCATACCAAAAAAGATACCCTTGGCATTAGGGTCATGATAAGGAGTACGCTCTCCGGCAAGATATGGTAGAAACAGCATTCCTTCACTTCCCGCAGGAAGCCCCTCCGCAATACTGTCAAACTCCTTGTAGGACAGGTGTGGAAAGCACTTATCCCTCAACCATTCCAATACCATTCCACCGTTTAGGTGACCTCCGAGAATGACCCACAGATCTTCCTTTACATGGCAAAAGGTATTTGTCCTGAACTTTGCATCATGTGCAGGAAAACCAGCCGTACATAAAAGTTGGGCTGCAGTACCGATATTTGCAGAAACCAGTCCTGGTTTTATCATACCGTTTCCGACTGAATGCATTAATGTGTCTCCGCCACCATAAACCACAGGAGTCCTTCTTCTCAGCCCTGTCTCTTCACAGGCCTCCTGCGTAATTTCTCCGGCTATGTGATATGCTTCCCCACATGTAGGGAAAAGTGCCCGGTCAATGCCGATTTTTTCAATGATATCAAAAGCCCAGCTTCTCTTTGCAGTATCAAAGGCTTGGGTTGAGGAAGCGTCGGTCACATCGGTGCCCAGTTCGCCACACAGCTTGTATCTGATATAGTCCTTTGGCAGTATTACCCTGTATGATTTTAAATAATTCTCAGGTTCGTTGTACTTGATCCACATCAACGAGCATATGAGGAACCCTGTGCCAAGCGAGTTGAGGGTGGTTTCCCGGAATCTATCCTCTCCGACAATACCATAGATATCATCAACCTGTTGTTTTGTCCTTTGATCCGCCCAGATAATAGCAGGGCGAACGGGCCTCATCTGTTTGTCTATCAGTACCAAACCGTGCATCTGACCTGACAAGCCGATGCTCCTTATATCAACCGGATCAATGCTTCCAATAAACATGGCTTGTTTTATAGCCTTTACGGTAGCTATCCACAGAAGTTCGATATCCTGTTCTGCATAACCAGGCCTCGGGGTCAAGATATCGTAGACTTCATGACCAGTACCGACAACATTCCCATGCAAATCCATTATGCAAACCTTTACACTTGACGTTCCAAGATCAATTCCCATTAATAGCGACATTTTTTTCACCCCTTGCAATATTATACAAGTTTTGTCATACACATGTAAATGCGCCGTCAATTATAATATCTGTCCTCCAGTTGGTGGACAATCAGTTTGGTAGCTGCTGCAGCCCTGCTGGACATTACTCACTTAACCACATCCCAATCATTTTTTCTAGTTTCCTATCAAGGTTTTCCTTTTCACAATAAAGCTTATTTAACTCACCATGGCTGAGATTAGGCATATACAAGCGGTTATCTATTTCTTTAATCTCAGCCTCTATTAGTTTTATTTCACTTTCAAGCCTTGCTATGTCTATCTCACTTTTACTTTCTTTAGCAATAACCTTGTCTATATTTTTTTCTATATTTCTGTTTATCTTTTTAGAGGCTTGGTACTGTTCTTCCCGAACAACTTCCCGAATAAGCTTATCATTTTTTATTTTTTTGTAGTTATCATAATCACCTGGATAACTTACAAATTTACACTCTTCTATAGCAACTACCCGGCTGCATATTTTATTTATAAAGTATCTGTCGTGTGATATAAATAATATTGAACCTTTAAAATCTTCCAACGCTTCCTCCAGAGTTTCAATTGAGTCTATGTCAAGATGATTAGTAGGCTCATCCAGTATCAGAAGATTCGTTTCTTCAAATAATAACATACACAATTTTAGTCGAACCTTTTCACCTCCAGATAAGTCTTTAACCTTTTTAAATGGCTCCTTACCGTAGAACATGAATCTTGCAAGATATTCCCGAGCTTTTCCCTCGAGTATGTATTTGTCTTCTCTAAAGCAGTCGATAATCCTGTCCTCTTCATTCTTGAAGGTAATATTCTGAGGTAAATATGCAACCTTTACATTTGCTCCAAGCTTAGCCTGACCGCTATCTGCATTCATTTCAGAAAGCAAAATCTTTATAATTGTCGTCTTACCACAGCCATTTGGACCAATAAGTGCGATTCTTTCACCCAAAGTGATAAATAATTCAGCATTGTTTAAAATAACCTTATTACCAAAGGATTTTGATAGATTTTTTATACTAACCATTTCATATCCGTAATGATCTGTGCTCTTAAAGTTGATTTTCATATTCTTTTTCTCAAAACTTGGTCTGTCTATTATTTCTATCTTATCTAGCTTTCTCTGTATACTTGCAGCTCTCCTAAAAAATTTGTTGTTGTCAGCTCTTTGAGCCCAGTCTCTTAAATCTTTTATTGTATTTTCCATTGAGTTAATTTTCTTTTGCTGTTCCTTATAGTTTTCAAATTGCAAAAGCATGCTCTCTTCTTTTTGCCTACAATAATCAGTATAATTTCCTGTATATGTAACACATTTTCTATCTTCAACCTCCACAATTTTTGTAACGACATTATCTAAGAAATATCTGTCATGTGATACAATAATAACAATACCCTTGTAGCTCTTTAAATATTTTTCAAGCCATTCTACCGATTGCATATCCAAATGATTTGTAGGTTCATCAAGCAGCAAAACATCGGAACTCTCCAATAAAATCCTGCCAAGGTTTACAGTAGTTTTTTCGCCTCCACTTAAAATATTGAACTCTTTTTGCAAAAAAGTATCATCAAATTTAAGACCAGTACATACCCTACTAAATATCTCGTCCCTCTCATATCCACCTTTAACTTCAAAATCCTGCTGTAGGTTACTATACTTTTTTAATACCGTATCAAGAGCCGGTCCCTGCAAATACTCCATTTCAGCTTCTAAAGCTTCTAATTGTTCTTCTATGCAATAGATTTCCTTAAAAGCCAAGTATAATATATCTTTAACACAATAATTTTCATTATAGTTTGAAAACTGTTCAAGATAACCTATAGTTGTCCCCTTGGGGATGGATATCCGGCTCTTGCCTTCACATATCTTTCTATAGTCAATATCCATTGTTTCAATACCAGCTAACAGCTTTAAAATTGTGGTCTTACCACTTCCGTTTACTCCTACAACTCCAACTTTATCACCTTCATACACGGTAAAACTGGCATCATTAAGGACACATATATCACCATAATGCTTTCTAGCATTATACATTGTTAATTCAATCATAAAGCCCCTCCCATTCTTAAGTTATAAATCGTATTTATAATCAATATAGTTATGTCTCCCATAAAATCACAAACAAAAAAACTGCAGGTGAACAGTAAAAGCATTCTACCTACAGCTTCATACACAATGGATACCGAAAAGTAAAGACAAAAAATACCGTGCAGCTAAGCACGGTATCACATTATTTACTCTTCCAAATCCACGTAACAACACCTAAAAAGACATCTCTTTTTCTCTGGTCTGTCTAATTAGTTTGATATTATTACTTTAGCAAGGTTGAAATACCACTATTCTTAACTTGATAAACCGAAAAAGCATAACAAGAAATCCCTTCAAAGGGAAACAAATTGCTTTATTCAGCTAATATTAAATTGCAACAAGTTAAGCATTCGCTGGCATTGGATTACCTCGCTTTCAATAAATTCATTTTAATGATAGCACAAGTGGTAAACTCTTGCAATTATTTATTCCCAGTTATCCCTAATATTCCTAATCATGTATAAATATCAGTTTGCATTAAGTCTACCTTAATGGAAAACTATAAATGTTTTAAATATATTAGAAATTTTTTGCTGATCTGCCTAATTGTCTTTCTGATACCTTAATATATGACAAAAGCCGCTATATAAGCGGCTTTCATTGTCTAATATGAGCGTCATTGATACAGATTTATAATTGTTCATTCATAGAACCTAACTAATTTTTTTGACACCCTTCGCAAAAGTATATACTTCCACCCATATATGCTTCTTTTTTAATCTTGCTTCCACATAAATCACAATCGGTACCTATGGTATTCTTGCTAAGTTTTGTTCTATACCCACCATAACAGCCAAATATATCTCTTTCAGTATCCCTGCCACCTTCAAAAGTCATTTGTGCAAGTGTAGACTTTATTGAATTAAAAATATTATCCTTATCAACTTGTGTAAGTGTCCTTATTTTTCTCTTTGGATGAATTTGTGCAAAATACAAAATATCCTGTAAAACGCCATTACCAAGGCCGGGGATTCTCTGTTCGGTAGCTAGCAGTGCTTTTGCGCTTAACCCATCATTAGCTTGATCATTAATAATACTATCAAAGTATATTTTGTCAAACTTGTCTGACAGTGGAGAAGGCTTTTCCTTTGCGACATGGTAATATTGGTTTTTGAAATCACCCTCCTTAAAGCACCATAAGCCTCCATACATTTGTACAGATACACTTAAAGCTGAGAAATCATCGAACTCAATAAGTAGTTGGTGCTTTGCTGGGATTTTTTCGTTTTCATTGTGAAACCTTATGCTCACACCTTCACCAAGTAATATGATTGCATCTTCGGCTTTGACTTCAACCATACTGCCTACCCCTGTTGCTATGCCGATAACTTTATCAGTCAGCAAAGCATGATACTGTTGAGGATCGCCATTATACCATGCAAACTTGTGTGGACTATGTGCTGCAGTTACATTTGTAATCCTTTTTCCATATATACACTCGTTCAACTGCTTAGCTACCACTATGGCTTCTGAAATCTCCATCATAACATTCAACCTCCCCTGTACAATTTTTCACTCTATCCAGACATTTAAATAATATCTATATTTTTAAATGATAGTTATATATTCAAATATTATGTTTGCATTAGTTGTAAATACGATAATTATATACCAATCAAATGACATCTGCATGTCATATTTTGAGAGAAAATTATAGATAGAACAGGTTAAAGAAATATCCATTTCTTCAGCTAATTCTCTCATTAATGCAGTCTCTTTACTATCACCATTTTCTATCTTTCTACCAGGGAATTCGAATTTATATGAGACAGAAGATCCGTTTCGGAAATATATTGAGGAAATCTGTTGTTAATCCTTGATAAGTTTCCGATATCGGAATACAATATACCTTGAGGTGATTTTGTATGGACTTTATAACTGCAAAGCAAGCAGCAGAAAAATGGGGTATATCTGACAGGCAGGTGCGCATCCTATGTGCTGCGGGAAAGATAAAAGATGCTAGACGGGCAGGACGTGCCTGGTTGATTCCTGCTGATGTTCCAAAGCCTGAAGATGGTCGGGTAAGCCGATTTAGAAATAATAAGCTTAATGAACTGCTTTTCCGTATTGATGAAAAGAGAGCTGTCCTTGATAACCTACGCCCTCTGACATCTGGGGAGGTAGCCCGACTTAAGGATGAATTTTTAGTTGAATTCACTTACAACTCAAACGCTATAGAAGGAAACACTCTTACTCTTCAGGAAACCGCCATGGTACTTGAAGGTATGACAATAGACCGCAAGCCTCTGAAAGACCACCTTGAGGCTATTGGACACAGGGATGCTTTTGAGTATATGTTGCAATTGGTCCAAGAAAAGGTTCCTCTCAGCGAACGGGTTATTAAAGAAATCCACAGCCTTGTTTTGAATGACAGGCCTGAGGACAGAGGCGTTTACCGTAGGATTCCGGTTAGAATCATGGGTGCCAAGCATGAGCCCCCGCAGCCATACCTTGTTCCTGTGCAGATGGAGAAGTTTATTACAAGGCATGAAGAAATGGCAAAAACAATGCATCCTGTGGAACAGGTAGCCTTATTTCATCTACTTTTCGAGGAGATTCATCCGTTCATTGACGGAAACGGCAGAACAGGCCGGTTGCTCCTCAATTTTGAGCTGAGTTCAGCGGGCTTCCCGGCAATCAATATTAAGTTTACTGACCGCAGAAAGTATTATGACTGCTTTTCATCTTATTATGAAACCGGTAGCCATGAGCAAATGACACTGCTTGTGGGCGGTTATGTTGAGGAGATGCTGGACAGGTATTTGAAGATATTGAAAAATACAAACAAGAAATCTATATAGGTTTAAAGGATTTGATAGCTATACCTACAGCCTTTTTATTCTCATTCATTCCTCATACCGCTCTTCACAATATATAGTTTTACTTCGATAATTTAGATTCATTTACTCCACGAATCAATAGATAGAACATAAATGAGAATTCTGCAATCATCATTGGCAACATCATAATTGATTCTATCGTTGAATTGGGTAAGAGAAAATGCACTGTTACCGCCAATAAACCAGAAATAGTTTCAATCATGAATAAAATACCTAATACTTTTGGAATAAATCCCGATTTATAAATCAAAACCCCAAGAGGTAGTACCCAAAGTGAAAAGAAAATCTGGCCTATCATATATCCATGCTGATATAAATTGTAAAACAGCATTGCCAGAGACTGACGTTGGCCTGAATTAAAAGCGCTCATAAATCCATTCCCATTTAAGATATAAAGTGGTGCAATTTCAATCAGAATATTAAACAAAAGCAATACGCTACCCGCGGTTGCAAAGACAACCATTGTTGCAGCCATATTTTTATTGACTGATGAAAGTAGCTTATATAAAACCAACGCAGTAAGCATGTAACTAAGGCTCATGAGAATATCACTTAAAATACCCGCTCGGTATAAAAGGGTATTTGATAAAATATTATTTGCCGTAGTAGCTAAATCACTTGAAGAAAATATTTTTTGCCTGAAAAAAATCTCTGCAACTAAACCAAAAACAACCATCATAAGGAATACTAGACCCGCAAGTCTTGCGATTTTTTTATTTGAATTCATTTTTTATTTTCCTTTCTTACTTTTATTTTTCCTGACATTATTCTATGTCAAGATAATTCCAAAAAAGATTTTAGCAAATCGGTATGTGGTTTCCTAATTCTGCCGTTCATATTTTATTCCCTATTAAGTTTCATAGAAATGTTACAATTGCATCAATTGCAAAAACAATGACGAATATAGATACAAATTTGATAACCAGTTTCTTGATCTTATTTTGAATCATCCTCATTTTTGCTTTTATCTTCAATAATTTCATAAGAAAACACTTCTTCAAGCTTTATTCCAAACACATCAGCAATGCGGAATGCCAACTCTAGAGTGGGAGAATACTTACCATTCTCAATTGCTACAATCGTCTGCCTCGTAACACCGGTTTTTTTAGCCAACTCCTGCTGTGTCATCTCATTATTATAGAAACGCAATTTTCTGATATTATTAGAAATCACGAGTTTAGCCATTATTTACCCCTTTCCTGTAAAAGTACAATTGTGAACAACCCTCAAAAAGTGAACCGATACTAAATGAAGCAAAAATGATGTTAAGCATAATTGCCGGTGGCATTTTCGCAAACAATGATACAAGGGAAATGACAAATCCTACACCGACCACAATGTATGAATTTCTCATTGCTTTTAGCGCAATCAGTTTATCCATTTCATCTTCAACATCAGATATTTCAAGCTCTTCATAAGTACCATTTTTCCCTTCAATGCTCGCCTTTTTTGACACTTCTTTTGACACCTCATTTGCAACAGCACGAATAACGTGAAAGATAATCCCAATGATTACTGCAACAATTATTCCACCACCGATAGCAACCAGCATAGCAGTCGCCCAAAACTTCAAATCACTTAATAGAATTTCTCCGACTTCCAGATACTTTGAGACCCCAAAAATACTATATGCCGCCAAAATCAATACCCCTGAAAAGATTGATGCCATTGTTTTCTTCTCCTGATAATACATGTTATCCCCTCCTATTCTTATTAAGTAACTCCATCTTTACATATAGTATACTATTTTTGTCTCCATGTCAATTATATTTTACACTATGTCAAATATTTTTACTTAATATGCTGCCTAAATCTAAATGTTTGTATGAAAACATGAAAATTAAGCCGCAGAAATCGATGCTCATCGCATCATTGTCAGCGGCTTAATTTGGGTCAAGCTTGGCTTGAACATTTTCATTTACACATTTTTGTATAAGCCCGGCAACTATAAACATTTCGTCCTTCATTTCCGAATGCTATTGTTCCTATAATTGCACCGTGCCAATATGAACTCCGGATAAGATAATTGTTTCATATCCTATCCAAACATCATTACCAATTACAATATCACCTTTATTATCCCATGCCGACTTAACATACTTTCAGCTTCATAAGACGATAAAAGTATGACATCTCGTATAATATCCATAATACTCCGTCAAGCGCAGAAAAGAAAAGTATAGCACTCTGCCATCATACCATATTTGTCCGCACGAAAGGTGAACGAATAAAATTATAACCGTTACTGAAAAACCGCCAATAAAAAAAGTCCGAAAACCCTTGATACTAAAGGTTTTCTGACAATTTGTGGTGGAGGTGAGGGTGATGTTAAAAACGCCACACCGCTGGAGCGGGCCAACTGGTTTGACCGGTTTGTGGCGGTGAAGGAGGTATTTAGGATTGGTAAGGGTGAGTTGTTTAAGGGGTATCGGGATGAACGGGTTCTGCCGGGTGGGTATACTTTGTGACTAATGGGACAGAAAGGACAGAATGTCAAGTCCGGAATATATGCATAGAAATTCTCTGCTTTGAGTTGATATATTTCCTATATCGGAATAATATAGCCATTTGTCCCATGGTTCAGTTTATCAATGTTTCCTTTTGCTTTCCTTCAGTTTTTTCACAGTACCATCAATGCTTTCAATAAAGTGCTTTTCAACCTGAGACAGTTCATTCTTTGTACGCTCAGTGAATTTTTCAAACTCTTCATTTGCCTTAAGCATAGCTATCTCATGAGAAACCTTACCTGCATGGGTAAGAATCTCTCTTTCCGAAATCTTCATGAATTCATCAAGCTTGCTGATCCAGTCTGCCATATACATCGGTTTTCTTCTTATAGCCTGCAGCTCAGCAAATTCCAGATACATATTTACTATTCGATTTAGCGTATCAAGTTCTTCCTCATTAAGATAGTTCTTCGCAGCCGTTATGTCTGTCTTTTTAGGTTTCAAGCCTGTCCATGCTGTCAATCCCATATTGGGTTTATTCCCGTCTGCCCGCTCATATATGATTTCTGCAGCAGTTTTGCCATGAGCAGAATAGTGCATTTTGTTCTGTACCGTTTTGAAAAATTCCTGTGTTGCCTTTGCTCGTGGGTCGTAGTCAATGCTCGTTGCATAGATTTCCAGCACCTTACGGTAAAATACTTTCTCACTGGAACGTATATCTCTGATGCGCTGCAGAAGTTCTTCAAAATAGTTGCCGCCACCGGATTTTTTCAACAAATCATCATTCATAGTAAAGCCTTTGATGATGTACTCGCGGAGTCGCTGGGTTGCCCAGATTCTGAACTGTGTGCCGCGATGGGATTTTACACGGTAGCCTACGGAGATGATAACATCAAGGTTGTAATAAATTATATCCCTTTCCACTTCTCTGCTACCCTCTTTTTGAACTGTTGCAAAATTTGCAACAGTTGAATCTTCTGAAAGCTCACCCTCTTCATATACATTTTTAATGTGTTTTGAAATTACTGATTTGTCTCTCTGAAACAACTCTGCCATCTGGTTCAGGGACAACCAAACAGTCTCATTTTCCATGCGGACATCTATTTTTGTTTGACCGTCATCGGTCTGATATATAAGGAATTCAGAATTGTTTTCAATGCCCATTTTGCTACCCCTTTATAAACAATGCAAAACATACGTTCTTTAATTAATTCTATATTATATTTCCAATAAAATCAAGGAAAGTATCGATTTAAAATAGACTCATTTGCTCACTTTTCAGATTATAGTACCCACCTCAACACTTTGTCCAGTGCAACAGCCCCAGGTAAGCAGAGTTATTTTTTACAGTACAATTCTAAATAAGTTTTGCTTTCTTCAAAAGCTTTATTAGCATTGTCATTGCTTGTTCTCTTGTAATCAAGTCATTTGTTCCGACGTTTCCGTTTGGATACCCTGCAAAATGCCATACTCATATGCTGTATAATTGTTGTAATAGTAAGGATTATTCTTTTTTTACATCACTGAATTTGTCAGGGAAATTTGTGCCCTTTAATCCAAGCGCCTTTACTACCATTGATCAAATTCAGCTCTTGTAATTGCTCTGTCTGGTGCAAAATTTTCATCATTTATTCCACTGTCCATTAATCTTGAGCCAACTTCATTTACGTAGCTCTTTGCCCAGTGATTTTCAACATCCTTAAAGGTTACCGGATTCCGGATTACTGTATAGGTACTATTTGTCAGACGGTTTATCTTTGCGTAGTACTTTCCGTTAATAACAACTATTGTAGTCGGATGTGAGAAGGTACCACAATCCCTGTTGTTATCTGCGATGGGTCTACTCCGTCCGGTATAGCTACTATTCTCTCAACATAGCTGTTAAATTTGGATACAGCTGCAGTCTGTCCCCCAGCAGAGCAAGTAATTTCGGGTGTGGGGGTTTCAGCCCCCTCACTGTTACATATGTAAACTTTGTCGTGAGAAAACAGAACATTAATACAGAGAATTTATTGTCTACAATGCCATAATGCTTTAGTATACAAAACGGCTGTTAATGAAATGGAAGATTATTGATATTATTGATTAATAGAATCTTAAAATACTATTTGTTCAGCTTCATAAGACGGTAAAAGTATGACATCTCATATAATATCCATAAAAAGTATGCTATGACCAGTATTGCAAAGACAAGGTTGGTTTGCAGTAAAAAGAATGCCAATACCGGCAGGATAGCGGGGAATATGAACATTGCATAGAAAAACACTTTCAGATTTTTTGTTTTTTGGAGTAATAAAGGGGATAAGCCCAACAGTAGAATAACAACAACCGTCAGGACTATGGGAATAACATTGTTGTTTACAATAACATTGTATAAAATAAAGCCAAACATCAGATAGACAATAACACCTAAATAACGCATTATTCTCAAGAGTAATGCGTTATCCGGGTGATTCAGGCTGTCAAACCATTCCTGATAATCCTTGCTCTGGGATTTACCGGCAATGAAAATTGATATCAGGCAACAACCCAATGTGCATAAAAATACTATTAAGTTAAAACCCATAACGCACCCCGCAAAATATAAATTTTACGCGCTATGCACTCATACTACGTCAAGCGCAGATAAGAAAAATATAGCGCTCTGCCATCATATCACATTTTCCCTTTATAATTCCATAAAAAAATAAAGTCCGCACGAAAGGTGAACGAAAGGTTACATCAAATCGCGGGGTTACAAGGTTTTTCCTTCGTCGGTAGTGATTTTATAAAGATATTTTTAAACGGATGGGACTCATCGATGAATTGGAATTTACGGACTAATCGCTTCCACAACCTGTTCCAATATATAATCCTTCTTGAACTGCCGAAAATGTTGCTATGGAGCATAATGCTATGGAACTGTATTTCAGTCCCATATAAGATAGTGTCAAAGGCAAAAGAAACAATAACAATCCCGTGGTTTTGTTCATTATAGTATGCAGGGATATAAACTTTTTCTTACAAACATATCCCCATATAATATTACTGATTTTGATAATTGCGATTGCAATAATCCATATCCATAACCATTTGGGGATGTGGATTATCGGCAACAATTTAATCAAAGATACTGCTACAAATACAAGGTCGGCAATAGTATCAAATTTTGACCCAAATTCGCTGATACTGTTTGTCTTTCTTGCAACAGTTCCATCTATCATATCACTAAAACCACAGAGAAGATATGTGATATAAAACTCCGCCCCAAACACAGGAAAGAACAGCAATAAAATACTGCATAAAATACGGAAACCTGTGATTATGTTTGCAATTTGTTTTACCATCTATTCACCTACAAATTCAAATTTATCGAATAATAACACATACTTTCGAAAATAGCAATAAAAGGTCGATAGTTTCAAATACTCTCGTATCAAAACTATCGACCTTATTTGGTCAAAGCGTCTGAAAACTAGACAAATCAACGATTTAGTTTAATTCTATGGTATAATATAAGTATGATTTCTATCATATTTTATCTTTTTTGGGGGTATTTATGAAATATATTTCTGGAATATCACATT
>JAEYTP010000026.1 GCA_023433945.1 Bacillota bacterium
GAAGGGGTAAAGGTTGGCGATTTTGTGCTTGTTCATGCCGGCTGTGCTATTCAGATTCTCGATGAAGAAGATGCCCTTAAGACCATTGAAATATTTAATGAGATTAAGGAGTTGGGGATTTAGTGAACTTTATCGAAGAATTTAGAAACAGTGAGGTTATAAAGCCACTTATTGAAAGCTTGCAGAAATACAATGGCCCTGATATAAAGCTGATGGAAGTGTGTGGAACTCACACAATGGCCATTTCTCGCTATGGTCTGAGGTCTTTACTTCCAAAGAACATTCAACTGGTTTCGGGACCGGGTTGCCCTGTTTGTGTAACTCCGATTTCATATATAGATAGTGCTCTGGAACTTGCGGACAGACCAGAGGTTATTATTACTACCTTTGGTGATATGATGAGAATTCCGGGGACGGAATCAAATCTTCTGACAAAAAAGGCACAGGGGAAAAAGGTTCAAATGGTATATTCACCACTTGATGCGGTTGAGTTGGCAAAGAAAAACCCTGACAAGGAAGTGGTATTTCTTTCTGTTGGGTTTGAGACTACCACACCTGTTATTGCATTAGCAGTACTTCATGCCTATTCGCAGGGAGCCACTAATTTTTCCATACTTAGTGCCAACAAAACAATGCCAGAGGCTATAATTGCATTATCCCGGGATAAGGAATTAGCGATAGATGGCTTTATCTTTCCCGGGCATGTATCAGCTATAATAGGAACGGATTTTTTTGAAAGTGTTACAAATAAATACAATAAAGCAGGTGCTGTTACTGGCTTTGAACCATTGGATATGGTTTATGCAATAAAAGTACTTGTAGACAATATCAGCAGTAAAAACTCAAGCTTTGAAAACCTATACTCAAGAATTGTGAAGAAAGAGGGAAATAGGAAGGCTGTAGATACTATGAATAAGGTGTTTGAACCTTATGATGCTATATGGAGAGGAATAGGGCTTATTGAGAACTCGGGACTAAAGGTGAGAGAAGAGTTCAAGTCACTTGATGCAAGTGCGAAATTTGGCCTCAAGGAGCTACCTTCAAGAGAGCCTGCTGGCTGTAAGTGTGGTGATATACTCAAGGGAAAGCTGAGACCTGTTGACTGTCCACTTTTCAAAAGAGTATGTACACCTGAAAACCCTGTTGGAGCTTGTATGGTATCCTCTGAGGGCACTTGCGCAGCCTATTATAAGTATTGCGACTAAAAGTTTTGATATATAAAAGTTTTTGATATATAAAGTTTTTGATATATAAATGTTTTTAGTATTTAGAAGTTTCTGATATATAAAAGTTAAAGGTACATGAAGTATTTAAAGGAGCCAAGATTAAATGGATAGCGTAATTACACTTTCTCATGGCAGCGGGGGACTTAAGACTCAAAAGCTGATAAATGACTTATTTTTGAAATATTTTCACAATGATGCCTTGAACCAAGGGGATGATTGTGCACGATTAAAGATAGTTGCATCTGATAATTTAGTTTTTACTACTGATAGTTTTGTGGTCACACCCGTATTTTTCAATGGTGGAAACATTGGAAAGCTTGCTGTGTGTGGTACAGTAAATGATATTTGCACCAGTGGAGCTGTGCCCCTTTATTTAAGCTGTGGATTTATTATAGAAGAGGGATTTTCTATCGGTGATTTGGAAATAATAGTAAAGTCTATGGCGGATACAGCAAAGGAATGTGGCGTTCAAATTGTCACCGGTGATACCAAAGTTGTACAAAAGGGTGCTTGCGATAAGCTTTTTATCAATACTTCAGGAATTGGTATAATACCAGAAGGTGTCAGTATTTCGGGTAAAAATGCCAAGCCGGGCGACCAGATTATTATAACTGGTACAATAGGTGACCATGGCAGCAGTATCTTTCTTGAAAGAGAAGATATGGGGCTAAGTGCTGACCTAAAAAGCGACTGTGCACCTATGAATGGTATAGTGTCAAGTATACTTGAGATATCAAACGAAGTACATGTGCTGAGGGACCCCACCAGAGGAGGGGTAGCTACTACCTTAAATGAAATTGCCGCACAGAGTAATGTTACAATTATGCTCGATGAACAAAAGCTTCCCATTAAGCAGCAAGTGGCTGGAGTGTGTGAACTTTTGGGAATGGACCCTCTGTATATGGCAAACGAGGGGAAGCTTTTGATATTTGCCAGCCCTGAGGATGCACCAAAGGTACTCGAGCGTATCAGACAATGCAGGTATGGCAGCGATGCATGTATAATTGGTAGCGTTGTGGAATGGGGCAAGGCGGCAGTCAAATTGAAATCACTAAGTGGAGGGGTTAGGGTTATAAATGTTCTGACAGGGGATCAACTGCCTAGAATATGCTAGCAGCAAAAGGGAGATGCAGCTTTGATAATTAGTATGAAGGACCTTGGAAAGACTTATAGGAATGGCAAAATAGCGGTCGAGGCGCTCAAAAAAGTCAATTTTGATATTCATAAGGAAGAATTTGTTTCAATAATGGGTCCATCAGGATCGGGTAAATCCACCCTAATGAATATTATTGGATGTTTGGATAAACCAACAACAGGGAATTACATGCTGGATGGTTCAGACATAGCTTCATTGAACGAAGTTGAATTGGCCCAAATCAGAAACTTAAAAATAGGATTTGTATTTCAATCTTTTAATCTTCTACCTAGAATTAATGCATTGCAAAATGTTGAGTTACCTATGGTTTATGCTGAAATAAGCAGCAAAGAAAGAAAAAAACGAGCATTAAATGCACTAGAAAGGGTAGGACTCAGTGATAGAGTGCACCATAAGCCCAATGAAATGTCTGGAGGACAGAAGCAAAGAGTGGCAATTGCAAGGGCATTGGTTAACAATCCTGCAATAATACTAGCCGATGAGCCTACAGGAAACTTGGACAGTACCTCTGGAGAGGAAGTTATGGCGGTGTTCCAAGACTTGAATAAGGAAGGCGTTACAATAATACTTGTTACTCATGAGCCCGATATAGCAAGCCATACGATGAGAGTTATCAAGTTTAGAGATGGTCTGTTGATATCTGATAAGATAAATGAAAGACCGATAGATGCGAGGACTGTACTAGATCAGTACAGGGCTCAAGCTAATTGATCTATAAAAATCTAGGGCTGTAATATAAGTCTATTAGAAACTAAATTTCTTATTAACTAGTAGATTTATATTACAGCCCTTTTATTAGTGATATAAGCTTTTAATATCAATCATATTCCATATGGCTGGCATTAGAACATGTATATTGTAGTTGACTATCTATTACAAGTTATGCTGCCGATTACAAAACCCAAAAGCATTGCAGCTCCTATAATACCAATTGCCATTGTAGATGAAATATTTAACTCGGGTTCTTCTGTCATTTCAAAAGCGGGATATTTTCCTGCCGTTCTTTGATATTTTCTAGCGGTACGATTCATATCATCACTCCTCGATATTGTATTTGTAATTATTTGTATCAAAAAATCATATTTTATTATTTGTAAAACACCAAAAAATATTAATCTACATCTGCCTATGATAATCTGTTATTGAATATATTGATGTTATTTTATTATACTATTAGACAAGGAGTAAATTTTTAGCAGGAGGAAACCATGAATTTAAATGAGACCAACAATAAGTTATTTGAAATCAACGGAATTAGTGTCTACAATATAAAGTCACAAAGATTCAAGACCAATACTATAAATATCTTTTATCAAGACAATCTAAACCGTGATAGCGTTGCCTATAACGCACTATTTCCGTCAGTGCTCAGGAGAGGAAGTGAGAGCTTTCCTGATTTAAGGAGTATTAATCTGCATTTGGAAGAACTCTATGGAGCTATATTTGATTGTGGTATTGTGAAAAAAGGAGAGAGGCAGATCATTCATTTTTATTTTGAATATGTAGCGGATAAGTACTCTTTTAATAATAGCAATAACTTCAAGAGCGGTGTAGATTTCTTGCTGGATATTATTTACAATCCTGCATTAGAGAACGGTCATTTTATTACTCAGTATGTTGAACAGGAAAAAAACAATCTCAAGATGTTAATAGAAGGCAGAACAAACGATAAGCTAAATTATGCTCTTGAAAGGTGCTATGAGGTAATGTGTGAGGGCGAACCCTTTGGATTGTATGAATACGGTACTACCGCTCAGATAGATGCCATTAATACACAAGCCCTTTATGAGCATTATCAAAAAGCTGTATCAACTCTTCCTGCTATAGTATTTATTACAGGAGAAATAACCGAGCAGGATTTGAACTATTTGAAGGATAGACTATCTATGGTTAAAAGAGGCGCAGTTAAAGGACTGTTGCAGAGTGTGGTCAAAAAGTATGTCAAGGATACTAAGTACTTCGATGAAAAAATGGATGTAAACCAGGCAAAGCTTTCACTTGGCTTTAGAACACATGTTACGCCAAAAGAAAACGATTATTATGCTTTAATGGTATACAATGGGATACTAGGTGGGGGTATGCATTCGAAGCTATTCCAGAATGTCAGGGAAAAGGCAGGCCTGGCATACTATATTTTTGCAGGTCTGGAAAAATTCAAGGGACTCATGATTATTGGTAGCGGAATAGATATAAAGAACAAGCAAGTTGCTATGGATATTATAATGAAGCAGCTTGAGAGTATCAAGAATGGTGATATAAGTCAGTATGAATTTGATTCAACTTTAAAATCGCTAGAAACGGGAGTGCACTCCTTGAAGGACAGTCAGCTACAGGTTGTAGACTTCTACTTAAGTCAGATAATATCTGATACTCATGATACTCTTGAGGGATTGCTGCAAAAACTTAAGAGAGTAACAAAAAAAGATGTAGTTGAGGTAGCAAAAAAGCTTCAGCTGGATACTGTTTATTTTCTTACTGCAAAAAGTTGATGAGGAGTGTATTTTATGAATATTGAGACAATTAGGATAGATAAATATGATGAAGTATTATATAAATATCAGCATCAAAGCGGGCTGAATTGCTTTGTTATTCCCAAAAAAGGATATTACAAAAAACATGCTACCTTTGCTACCTATTACGGGTCTATAGATAATGAATTCGTTATTCCAGGTGAGACTTCTTCTACTGTCGTACCCGATGGTATTGCACACTTTTTAGAGCACAAGCTCTTTGAACAAAAAGATGGTAGCGTAATGGATAAGTTTGCAGCTTTGGGATCGCGTCCAAACGCATTTACCAGCTTCAATCAAACTGCGTATCTCTTCTCGTGTACCGATGAATTTCCGCAAAATTTCGAGCTGTTGCTGAATTTCGTACAAAATCCATATATTACACAGGAAAGCGTAGAAAAGGAAAAGGATATTATTGGACAGGAAATCAATATGTATCAGGACGACCCGGGGTGGAGAGTATCCTTTAATCTATTAGATGCGTTTTATAAGAATCATCCTGTAAAACTGGACATTGCCGGTTCCATAGAAAGTATCAGCAAAATCGACAGAGAGCTTCTTTATAAGTGCTATAACACCTTTTACCACCCTTCCAACATGGTTATTATTGTGGTTGGGGATGTTGATTACCAGGAGGTATTTAGCCAAATTGACAAGTGTATCAAACCCGTTGCAAAGATGGAACCCATAAAAAGGATTTTTAAGGAAGAGGGAGCTGGCTTAAATAAGCAATACAATGAGAAAAACATGCCTGTGTCCACGCCTTTGTTTTACTTTGGCTTTAAGGATTTAAATTTTACGCTTTCAGGCGTAGAGAAGGTAAAGTATGAAATAGCTGTAAAGCTCCTTTTACAAATGCTCATCGGCAAAAGCTCAGAGCTTTATACAGAATTATATGAAAAAGGCTTGGTAAATTCAAATTTTGAAATGGACTTTTTAATGGAGAATAGCTATGCTCACTCTATGATAGGGGGAGAGTCAAATTATCCAGAAAAGGTTAGGGATAGCTTTGCAGAATTAATAGAGCGTATAAACAAGCAGGGCTTAGACCAGCAACAATTCAACAGAGTACTCAAGGCATCAAAGGGAAGGTATTTAAAGCTACTTAACTCACCAGAAAGTATAACTAGACTATTTATGAATGCATATTTTAAAGGGGTTTCTATGTTTGATTATTTAGAAGTTTATGATACAATAGGGTTTGATTATGTAGAAAAGGTGTTTAAGATGCACTTTGATACTAATAGAATGGCTCTATCGGTAGTAAAGCAGAAACAATAAAGTGTGAGGTGGGTATATTGGAAAATGTATTAGTAAGCTTTCCTGGGTTGGGACTTGATATTGAATTGTCCAGAGTGGCATTCAGGGTTTTTGGAGTACCTATATACTGGTATGGAATAATAATATCGCTAGCCTTTGTTGCATGTGTGCTGTGGGCTATGAGAGATTCAAAACGATTTGGATATGATCAAGATATAGTTATTGACCTAGTACTGGTTGCAATACCTGTTTGTATAGTATGTGCTAGACTGTTTTTTGTTGTGTTCAGTTGGGACATGTTTAAAGATAACCTGTTGGAGATATTTAATGTAAGGCATGGGGGATTAGCGATATGGGGAGGAATTATCGGAGCGGTAATTTCAGGGACTATTATTGTTAAGTGGAAAAAGATACAGACCTTGAAGTTTTTTGATTTTGCAATAGTATACGTTCCACTCGGACAGGCTATTGGAAGATGGGGTAACTTCTTCAATCAGGAGGCTTTTGGCACAAATACTACATTACCTTGGGGTATGACCAGTCCTGAAGTTAAACAATATCTTACAAACAATCTTGATTCGTTATATGCCCAAAATGTAATTGTATATCCTGACATACCTGTACACCCAACCTTTTTGTATGAGTCAATATGGAATCTGGCTTTATTTGGATTCTTGTACTTTATGAGAGGCAAGAAAAAGTTTGACGGTCAGGTATTCTGTCTCTATTTTATAGGTTATGGTATAGCAAGGGCATTCATTGAGACCCTTAGAACGGATGCTCTTATGATAGGTAGTTTAAGGATAGCAATTGTAATGTCCGTTTTAGGAATTATAGCATTTACAATTTTTATGTTTGTCCTCAGAAACAGAGCTCTGAATAACGATGTTGATGCTGAGGTAGTAGGGGAAAGTAAGTATGCCGAGATACTCAAGACCTTGAATGAAGAGGCGGAACAATCAGCTGTAGTACAGGTTACAGAATCAGCTATGGCAGAAGATTCTGAATCAGCTATGACAGAAGATTCTGATTCTGCTATAGCAGAAGATACTGATGCGGTTATGGTAGAAGATTCCGATTCAGCTATGACAGGGGATTCAGAATCGGCTATTATAGAAGATTCAGATAGAGCCATGAGAAAAGACTCAGAGTCAGCTACTATTGGGGAAGTAGAGTCAAGCGCAGCTGAAGAGCAATCAGTTGACCACCAGACACTTAAAACTGAAAATACAAACACTTAATAACAAGGAAATCAAAAAATGTATTTTGTTGAAAAAACTAAAACACTAAGTCCATATAAAACTTTTGATTATTCATTATTTGTGGCAGTTCTATTGTTGTCTGCAATTGGATTATTAGCTCTTAAGAGTGCTTCAGTTGGTAGGCCGGGGCTGTTTAATACGCAGGTACTTGCATTTTTGATGGGGTTAGCATTATGCCTTATTCTCACTGCTATAGATTATAAGGATCTCAAGTTTTTAAGCCTATTCTTCTATATTGGAATAATGGGGCTAATGGTTCTTGTTCTTTTTATTGGAAAGGGAGATGAGTTAGGTAACAAGAACTGGATAAATATAGCGGGGATAAGTGTGCAACCATCTGAATTTGCTAAAATTGCTTATATTATTTTGGCGGCTGTTTTCCTGGAGAGAATAAAGGATAATGCAGAGAACAAAAAGGCAAATATAATTAAATTTCTTTTTTATTCAGGTATTGTAATTGGACTTGTTTTATTGCAGAAGGACAAGGGTACTGCTCTTGTATTTTGTTTCATTTTTATATTGTTCATTTTTTCTGTAGGTATACCATACAGGTATCTATTTATTATGGGTGGATTGGCTACTCTATCTCTTCCTTTCATTTGGGTATATGTATTAAATGATAATAATAGAGAAAGAATACTGACCTTTCTCTCACCTGAGCGTGATCCTCTTGGTTCTGGCTATAATGTAATAAGATCAAAGATTGCGATAGGTTCAGGACAGTTGTGGGGACAGGGCTTGGGTAACGGAATTCAGACTCAGGCAGGGAATGTTCCGGTAAATGAATCGGATTTTATTTTTTCTGTTATTGGTGAAGAGCTAGGCTTTGTTGGAGGAATGATAGTAATAATGCTGGCTATGTTTATTCTTTTAAAGTGCATTCATATAGCTAGAACTTCCAGCGATTCTTATGGGTCCTTTATTGCAATAGGCGTAACTGGAATGTATGCCTTCCATTTTATTGAGAATATTGGCATGAGCATAGGATTATTACCCGTAACAGGAATTCCATTACCATTTGTAAGTCAGGGCGGTACTGCTTTGATGACTTGCTTTATGGCGTTGGGGCTAGTAATGAGCATTTCCCTACGACGAAAGAAGGGTATCTTTAATTCCTCTCAATAGTATAATCTGAAAAATGCTGGTAATACAAGAAAATTATAGTACTGTGGTCCTAAAAAGGCAGGATTTATACCCTGTCTTTTTTTAATTTCTAAAAAAATATTGCAAAACCAATAGTTTTGCACTAAAATAAACATATAGTGGTACGAAGTGGTGCAAAGTGGAGTAAAGGATATGAGTAAGGGGTGTAAATTTTGTTCTATGGTGAATACCAGCATACAGTTGACCCTAAAGGAAGAGTAATAGTCCCCTCAAAGTTCAGAGAGGGTTTAGGTGAAAAGTTCATTGTTACAAAGGGACTTGATAGCTGTTTGTTTGCTTATTCGATGGATGAATGGACAAGCCTTGAAAATAAGCTCAAAACTTTGCCATTTACTGATAAAGATGTTCGTGCGTTTATTCGTTTTTTCTTCTCTGGCGCTACCGAATGCGAATTGGACAAGCAGGGACGAATACTTATTCCGCAGAATTTGCGTGAATATGCTTCTCTTGAAAAGGATATATTTATAATTGGTGTTTCTTCCAGAGTTGAAATTTGGAACAAGACAAATTGGGATGCATATAGCAATGATGATAGCATGAGTGCTGACAAGATTGCAGAAAAGATGGCTATGCTAGGAATATAAATGAGGTATTAAATGGAGTTTGAACACAAATCGGTATTACTGAATGAATGTATAGAAGTCCTGAATATCAAATCTGACGGGGTATATGTTGATGGTACGATAGGAGGGGCCGGACATTCATCACAAATATATAAAAGCTTAGGAACAGATGGTTTACTTATTGGTCTTGATCAGGATCAATTTGCAGTTAAGACTTCTAATGAAAGACTTTCAAGTATTTCATCGAAAGCGAAGTTTAGTATTATTAATACTAATTTCAAAAATATAAAAAGCGCATGTGAGTCATTGGAAGTAAAAGAGGTTGATGGAATACTCCTGGACTTAGGCGTTTCATCCCACCAGCTTGACGAAGGCTCTAGAGGATTCAGTTATCAGCATGATGCACCTCTTGATATGAGAATGGACCAAACCGCTGATTTTTCAGCGTTTGATATAGTTAATAATTATGAAGAGAACGAATTGTACAGAATAATTCGGGATTACGGTGAAGATAAGTGGGCCTCAAGGATTGCAAAGTTTATTGTAGAGGCAAGGAAAGATGGGAAAATTGATACCACTTATCAGCTTGTGGACATTATAAAACGAGCAGTTCCAGCTGCCGCTAGAAGAGATGGACCACATCCTGCAAAAAGGACATTTCAGGCCATCAGAATAGAAGTAAATAATGAATTGGGAATACTGGAACGAACAATACAAGATTGTGTTGATATGTTAAAAAGTGGGGGAAGGTTGTGCATTATTACTTTTCATTCACTTGAGGATAGGATTGTTAAACAGCAGTTCAACAAACAGGTAAATCCCTGCAGTTGTCCTCCTGCATTTCCTAAGTGTGTGTGTGGGAAAGAACCAACGGCAGTACTTGTAAATAGAAAACCAATTGTGGCCTCCGAGCAAGAGCTTTCAGATAATCCAAGAGCAAGGAGTGCAAAGTTGAGGGTGTTACAAAAGATTTAAAAGATACAATTGATTAAAGTACTTATACAAGCGGGAGAAACACAAAAGAGAGCAGTAACCTACAAAAAACAAATGAGAAATTAAGAAAAAACTAAACAAATGCTAAGGAAAAACCAAAAGAAAAATTAAGAAGAATACTAAAGAAGAATTAAAGAAAAAACTAAAGAAGAATTAAAAAGAAAACTAAAGAAGAATTAAAAAGAAAACTAAAGAAAGTTAAGGAAAAATGTAAAAGTCTAAGAACAAAACATAGGATAAAGCAACACAGAACAAAAGAACCTGGAAGAATACTAAAGAGAAAACTTTTAAAATTGGAACGGGAATCAGTAGTAATACTGGTTCCCAAAAATTCTAATAAAATCGACAGGGGTGAAAAAAAGTGGCAGAAGCAGCTCGTAAATATGTGCATGGATCGGTTGCAGAACAACTAAAATACGACCCTTATGAAGAAAATAAAGTCCTTAAATCAAAAAAGGTAGCTAGAAGCAAGTCGAAAATTAAGCTGAAAATAATTCTCTCCATTTTTTTAATCTTTGGATTATGTGCGGTAATAATGTTCAAGTTTGCACAAATCAGTCAAATGAATTATGATAACAGTAAACTACAAAAGCAATATGAACAGCTGAGGAATGAAAATGCGAGATTGTCATTGGATATTCTAGAAGCTATGGATCTAACCAAAATAAGAGACATAGCAGAGAATGACTTAAAAATGCATAAGCCTGAAAAAAGCCAAATAGTTTACATAAATGTTCCTAGAGAAGATAAGATAATTTTGGCTAATAAAGAAGAGACAGCTCTTCAAAAACTTCTTAGTACCGTTAAGGATGCATATAATGAGGTGCTAAGCTTGCTTAACCAATAGATATAAAAGGAATATTATTTAGACTATGGATTTATATATATTATTAAGTCTATAGTTTTTTTATTTATTATTAATATATTCGTACATTCAACAATATTATTTAGAGAGAACTTACAACTAGGGGGGAAAGAAGTGGCTATTCCGAGCTTAAAGATAAAAAAGAGACTTTTGCTTGTGCTTATCGCTTTTACAGTTTTATCTATTGCTCTCATTGTTAGAATAGGATATATACAGATCGCAAAGGGTGACGAGTACCAGCAAAAGGCATATGAGCAGCGTAATATTGATAGAGAGATAAGTCCTCAAAGGGGAACTATATATGATCGCAATATGAAGCCATTAGCACTATCGGCTTCGGTTGAAACAATTTCTGTTAGTCCGCAGGTTATTAAAAAGCTTAAATATGATACAACCAAGATGTCACAAGAGCTTGCAGAAATGTTGGACATGAATGCCGAGGATATTAACAAAAAACTGACCAAGAACAGTCGTTATGAATTGATAAAGCGCAAGGTGGAAAAAGCGGTTGGTGACAAGGTAAGACAGTGGAAGCTGGATAATAAGTATGACGGTATATATATTGACGAGGACACCAAAAGGTATTATCCCAATGGTAACCTAGCATCTCACGTTATAGGATTTACAAACGTAGACAATGATGGGTTAGACGGTGTAGAAAAGATGATGGAGAAGTATCTAAAGGGTGTTCCTGGAAAGATACTGAGTGAAGTTGATGCAAGTGGTATGGAGCTCAATATGGGGGAGGAAAAATACATCGAGGCGCAAGACGGCTTTGATGTGGTTCTTACTATAGATGAGACAATACAGTATTTTGCTGAAAAAGCATTGGATACTGCTATTGTTGAAAACAATGTTATAAATGGAGCAACTGCAATAGTAATGGATCCAAGGAATGGAGAAATATTAGCGATGGCTTCAAAACCGGATTTTGACCTCAATAATCCGAGAGCCGTTCCAGAAGGAAAGGATGCTTCAACGTGGACAGGTACATCAGTAGCAGATGTTAAATATTTGCAGGAAACGGTTTGGAGAAACAAAGCCATTGTGGACACATATGAGCCTGGTTCAACCTTCAAGGCAATAACTTCAGCTGCTGGTTTAGAGGAAGGAGTAATAACCCCCGATACGCAGGTTACCGATGCCACAGTCAAGGTTGGAGGCTGGGATATTAACTGTTGGAAGCCCAATGCCCATTTGCACGAAACCTTCACAGAGGGTGTATATAATTCTTGCAACCCTGTATTTGTTAGATTGGCACAGAGTCTGGGTATTGATAAGTTTTACAGTTATGTAAAGGCCTTTGGCTTTTATGACAAAACAGGTATTGATTTACCAGGTGAAGCAAGTAGTATATGGCACGCAAATCCTACAGAGGTAAATATGGCAACAGCTTCATTCGGTCAGCGTTTTCAGATTACACCTATACAGTTGATACAGGCCTATGGTGCTATTGCAAACGGAGGACAGCTTATTAAACCTCATGTGGTAAAAGAGGTTGTAGATGCTGAGGGTAATGTTGTAAAGAAATATGAGCCTGAGGTTATCAGAAGCCCTATTTCCAAACAAACTTCCGATACACTAAAGACTATCCTTGAAGGAGTTGTATCTATTGGAACAGGTAAGAATGCTAGAGTACCTGGTTATAAAATAGGTGGGAAAACGGGAACATCCGAAACGCTTGAAAGCCAGAAAGTTCTAAAGGATGGAGCAAATAAAAGGTATATTATTTCCTTCTCAGCATTTGCTCCTGCAGATAATCCAGTTATATGTGCACTCGTAGTATTGGATTATCCAGATGTTTATAATCCTACAGGTGGTATGCGAGCAGCGCCTGTCGCAGGTAAGCTTGTAGAAGATGTACTTAATTATCTTGGAGTAGAAAAAGAATATACCGAAGAAGATAAGAAACTACTATTAAAAGAGGTACAGGTGCCTGATGTAAAAGGAAAGACGGTTGAAGAAGCAATTAAGCTGCTAAAGAGCAATAACCTTGATTATAGAATTGAGGGAGAAGATAAGGATATGACTGCTATCGTGCAAGAGCAGACACCAAAGACAACCGCATTATTGCAAGAAAAATCCATGGTAATACTATATACGTATACGCCAAAGACGGAAGTAACAGTCAAGGTGCCAAATGTAAGTAGCAAAACTATTTATGAAGCAACGCTTGCATTTAGAAATGCCGGTATTAATATAAAGGTAATAGGTTCGGGCACGGCTATATCCCAGAGCGTTTCACCTGGAAAGATAGTCAATAAAGGTGATATTGTGGAAGTACAGTTTAGAAATGAGGTAACTGATTATGCACCACTTGAATAGTGTTGGGTAATAATTATAGGTGTGTATTGAGTTGTGTTTTAAATGATTGTATAATAACAAATGGTAATAGATATTGAAAAAGTAAATGGCTATCCTAAAAGGGTAGCCTTTTATGAAATTTTTTGGAGGTGTTTATTTTGTTATTGAGTAAAATAATAGAAGGATTAAACGTTCAAAAGGTTAATGGAACCCTGGATATAGATATAGATAACATCGCATACGATTCTCGCAAAACAAGGGCAGGTTCACTATTTGTTTGCATAGAAGGCACTATTGTAGATGGTCACAAGTATATAGCAGATGCCATTGAAAATGGTACAAAGGCTTTTTTGGTACAGAAAGATGTTGAGGTTCCTGAGGGTATTTCTACCATCAAGGTTGAAAATACAAGGTATGGATTGGCATATGTAGCAGATGCGTTTAATGGCCATCCTTCTAGGAAATTTAATTTAATAGGTATAACCGGTACAAAAGGCAAGACAACAACTACCTACATGGTTAAAGCTATATTAGAGGCTGAGCAGCACAAAATAGGGCTTGTTGGTACCGTTGCAAACCTCATTGGTGACGAAGTTCTTTATGCCGCACGTACTACTCCTGAATCACTGGATTTACAAAATCTTTTTGGCGAAATGGTGGAAAAGAATGTTGACAGCGTAGTAATGGAAGTTTCATCACAGGGACTAGAGTTGCATAGAGTGGCTCAATGTGATTTTGATATCGGAGTATTTACTAACTTCTCAAGAGATCATATAGGTCCGAAAGAGCATGCAACTCTGGAGGATTATTTTAATGCAAAAGCTAAGCTTTTCAAGATGTGCAAAAAGGCTATAACCAATATTGATAGCCCAGAAGGACGTAAAATTAAGGATGTTGCAACATGTGATGTACTGACATACGGCTTATCAGAAGATGCCGATATCAGAGCGGTAAACATCGACAAACAAACCTCTCATACAACATTCAAACTGATTTCACCATGGGGGTGTGATACTATTGCCACAAACCTACAGGGTGAATTTAATGTATATAATGCCTTAGCAGCTATTTCAGCATGCTGCGTGTTGGGCATTTCTCTAGAAAGTGTTAAAAAAGGATTGAGTAATGTAAGTGTTCCGGGAAGAATGGAATCAGTTCCTGTAACAGGCAATTACACAGTTTTGATTGATTATGCGCATACACCCGATAGTCTAAAGCAGGTTCTGACCACAGCGAAAGAATTTGCAAAAGGCAGGGTTGTCAGCTTATTCGGGTGTGGAGGAGACCGTGACAGGGGCAAGAGGCCTGCTATGGGTGAGATTTCAGGAAATCTTGCTGATTTTACTATCATCACATCCGATAATCCTCGTACCGAAGAACCTGATAGAATTATTGATGATATAGAAGAAGGCATAAAAAAGACTAATGGGAAATATATCAAGATTACAGATAGAAGGCAGGCCATAAAATATTCCCTTGAAAGTGCTCAGGACGGAGACGTTATTATATTAGCAGGCAAAGGGCACGAAACCTATCAGCAGTTTGCAGATAAGACTATTCATTTTGATGAGCGTGAAGTAGTGGCAGAATTATTATTAGAACTTAATGAAGGCTAATGAAGGGATGAATTTATATGATTTCAATGTCTTGCAAAGAGTTGATAAAGGCTGTTGATGGGGAGCTACTCTATGGAAGTGGAGATACAGTTTTTTTGGGTATAACCACAGATTCTAGAAAGGTAGTAGAGGGCAATCTTTTTATACCGTTAATAGGTGAAAAGTTTGATGGACATGATTATATAGAACAATGTGTAATTAAAGGGGCTAAGGTGTGCCTTACCTCTAAGGCTGTTTTTGAAATGCAAGACTGTACTATGATACTTGTAAGTGATACAGGTAAAGCGCTGCGGGATTTGGCAAGATGGTACCTTGCTAAGTTTGACATTCCGGTAGTTGGCATAACAGGTAGTGTTGGCAAAACAAGTACAAAGGACATGGTTTCATGTGTTCTTTCGAAACAATTTGAAGTGTTGAAGACACAGGGGAATTTTAACAATGAGATAGGGTTACCACTCACTGTTTTTAATTTGGATAATAGCCATGATGCAGCAGTTTTAGAAATGGGAATGAGTGGTTTTGGAGAGATTAGCAGACTTACTGCTATTGCTAAACCCAATATTGCAATCATTACTAATATTGGTGTTTCCCATATTGAGAAGTTAGGCTCACAGGAGGGCATCCTTAAGGCCAAGCTAGAAATAATCGAAGGCCTTAAAGCTGGAGGACTGCTTATACTCAATGGAGATGATCCACTGCTTCTAGGGCTAAAAGGCAAGCTGGATGTAAGGTGTGTTTATTATGGCATGAATGAGGAAAATAGTATCAGAGCACAAAACTATATTTCGAATGGTGAATGTGGTAGTACCTTTGAGATTGTGTACGAGGGAAGCGCATATCCAGTAAGAGTGCCTGTTCCGGGGATACACAACGTTTATAATGCCCTTGCGGCAATAGCTGCTGGCATAGAACTTCAAATACCTATTGAGATTGCCATAGAAGGTATTGCTGACTATGTTGCTGGAAATATGCGCCAAAATATTATATCTCATAAAAATATAAAGATAATAAATGATACTTACAATGCCAGCCCTCAATCAATGAAAGCGTCGCTTTCAGTGCTAGAAGAGCTTTCAAAGGGTAATGGCTCTATAGCAGTATTGGGTGACATGCTGGAAATGGGAGAATTATCAAAGGAAATGCATTACTGTGTGGGTGAATTTGCTGCGGAGCTCAATATTGATTGTATAGTAACTGTAGGGCCTAATTCAAGAAGCATCTGTGAAGCAGTCTCTGCTTTGGGCAACAGGCATATCAAGCTAGAGAGCTTTGATAATAATGAAGACGCTTTGAGGTATATTCTCAGTGTACTGAGTCCGGGAAACTATGTCCTGGTTAAGGGTTCAAGGGGCATGAAAATGGAAACCATTATAGATGGTATTATGAAGGAATATATTTAAAAACAGGAGGAAGTACTTTGTTTAACTTTGATTTTACATCTGAACATATTGTCACCTTTATAAGCGCATTTGTTCTTTCACTTATTGCAGGGCCAATATTAATACCGTTCTTAAGAAAGCTTAAATTTGGACAGACTGTTAGGGATGATGGACCCCAGTCGCACCTTAAGAAAACAGGAACTCCAACTATTGGAGGACTTATATTCATAATACCCATTACCTTGGTATGTGCATTTTTCTCAGTAAAATATCCTCAACTTATACCTGTGTTATTATGTACATTAGGATTTGGATTAGTTGGTTTTATAGATGATTTTATAAAGGTTGTTAAGAAGAGGAAGGACGGGCTGTACGCTGGACAGAAGACATTTTTTCAGCTTTTGGTATGTATTGCTTTTGGTTTTTATGTGATACGTTTTACTGAAGCTGGTACATCTATTATGATTCCATTTACTAATATAGTAATTCAGCCCTGGTTGTATTTCCTATTTATAGTGGTTTTCATGTATTTCTTTGTAAATGCTGTAAACCTCACGGATGGCTTGGATGGTCTTTGTTCGGGGGTCACATTGGTAGTGGCTATTTTCTTTACAATAGTTTCACTTACTAATGCGGAGTGGGAATACTTAAAGATATTTTCAGCAGCTATAGCAGGGGGTTGCTTGGGTTTTCTAGCATTTAATATGCATCCAGCAAAGGTATTTATGGGGGATACGGGAAGCCTTATGCTGGGCGGAGCAGTTGTTTCAATTGTAATTATGATGAGAATGCCACTTATCTTGATATTAGTTGGAGGTATTTATCTAGCTGAGGCACTTTCAGTAATACTCCAGGTAGGCTCATTTAAGCTTACTGGCAAGAGAATATTCAAAATGGCTCCATTGCATCATCATTTTGAGTTGAAGGGCTGGAAGGAGACAAAGGTAGTTAGTGTATTTATCACTGTAACAATAGTACTATGCGTTTTGGCATGTTTTGTTTTGAGAATTGGCATTATATAAGTTATTTTGTAAGTAAACCATACTAAAAAATAACAACACAGAAAATGTATATATTTTAGTTTTATCCCAACGGTTTTCATTGTGGAATGAAAGAATGTACTAATTCATATAATGTGTTAGCAATAAAAATATCTTATGACATAAACATACATGGCTGGAGGAAGTTAATGAAGAACAAAAGGCCTTTTGATTTTTGGATATTTGCTGTTGTAATTCTGTTACTTTCATTTGGAACTATCATGGTGTTTAGTTCCAGTTATTATACTTCTATAAAATTATACGGTGAGGCATTTTATTTTCTAAGGCAGCAGCTCATGTATATGGGCATTAGTATTATAGTACTGCTATTTACGGCAAATTTTGATTACAGAAAGCTTGGGAAAATATCACCAATTTTATTGGGAATAAGTATTGCTCTTCTGATTTTAGTATTGATACCAGGAATAGGAAAATCCTTTAATGGTGCTCAAAGGTGGTTGGGGATTGGTACAAAGACCTTCCAGCCCTCAGAGTTAGCGAAGTTATCATTGATAATGTTTTTATCCTTTAGTCTATCTAAAAGAGCAGATGTACTTAAATCATTCTTCAGGGGACTGGTACCTTATCTATTGATAATTGGTCTTGTTGGCGGTCTTGTTGTTATTGAGCCACATCTTAGCGGTGCTTTGATTATAGTTCTTACTGGTTGCGTTATTTTACTATGTGCTGGTGCAAAAATATCTCATTTTGCTATATTGGCCACTCCTTTTGCAGCGGCGGCTTTCGTACTCATGACATTTGTATCCTATAGAGCTGATCGTATTATGGCTTGGTTAGACCCCTTCAAGTATGAGAGGGATGAAGGCTGGCAGATTGTACAATCGCTTCTTGCTATTGGTTCGGGAGGGCTTTTTGGTAAAGGCTTAGGACAGAGCATGCAAAAGTATCTTTATATCCCTGAGCCTTATAATGACTATATCTTTGCCGTTTTAGCTGAAGAATTAGGTTTTATAGGTACTTTTGTTGTAATGCTGTTATTTATGGTATTTATCTGGAGGGGAATAAAGGTTGCAATGAATGCCCCTGATTTATTTGGGAGTCTGCTTGCTATTGGAATAACATCGCTTATTACTATTCAATTTTTGTTTAATGTCGCAGTTGTAACCAATTCAATACCTTCGACAGGAATATCACTTCCTTTCTTTAGTGCGGGAGGTACTTCTCTTATATTCCTGATGTTTGGAGTTGGTGTATTGCTAAATATCTCGCGATATTCAAAATATGAAAGGTTTTAGCACAGTTTGCTGAAGTTTAAATATTATACTAAAATATTGTGTTATGAGTTTTATCTTATTATCTTGTTAACTTAATATTTTGAATTGAGTTAATTGTAGTATGAGTATATCTTATGAAAGGGCGAATAAAGATGAAGGTATTAATTGCTGGTGGAGGAACAGGTGGCCATGTTAATCCTGGCCTTGCCATAGCAAAGCATATAAAGAATAAAAATCCTGATGCGAACATTACTTTTGTGGGTACCCAGAAGGGGTTAGAAACCAAATTGGTACCACGGGAAGGATATGTGCTAGAGACAATTACTGTAAGGGGCTTTAAAAGAAAGCTTTCATTTGATACGGTGGTAGCTGTAAAGGAGCTTTTACAAAGCTTTTTTCAGGCATCAAAGCTTTTAAAAAGACTGAAGCCCGATATTGTAATAGGTACTGGTGGCTATGTTTGTGGACCGGTCCTTTACATTGCTGCAAAACAGGGAATACCAACAATTATTCATGAGTCAAATGCTTTCCCAGGGGTAACAAATAAAATACTGGAGAAGTATGTAGATTACGTTGCTATAAGCTTTAAGGATTCTGAAAAGTATTTCAAAAATTCTAAAAAGCTTGTTCATACAGGAAACCCTGTAAGACAAGAATTGTTAAATAGTATAAACGACCATAAGCAGTTAGAAAAAACAAATGCTGTACAAGATTCAAACAAAGCATTACAGGAAAAGCTAGGCTTAAAGGAAGGCAAGCAGCTGGTTGTTGTAATGGGAGGTAGCAGGGGAGCAAGGAAAATTAATGAAAGTACTGCTCAAATGCTGAACGAGTACTATAAAGGGGAATTTAATATAATTTTTTCAACTGGTGAGGCCCAGTTTGAAGAGATTAATAAATTGATAAATGTTAACAGCTCTTATTCTGAACAAGTGCAAGTGGTACCATATATATATAATGTTTCTGAGGTTTATGCTGCTAGTGATTTAATGATTTGCCGAGCTGGAGCTATTACCATCAGCGAACTTCAGGTGATGGGGAAACCATCCATTCTGATACCGTCACCATATGTTACTGCTAATCATCAAGAACACAATGCAAGATCACTCGAGCGTGATGGAGGAGCTGTTGTAATACTGGAGAATGAGCTTAGCGGAGAGTTGCTTTACAAACAAATCTGTCAGCTTATTAATGATAAAAACTTAATGGCGAAAATGGGGCAGGATGCGATGAAGAATGCAACCTATGATTCAGCCGAGCAGATTTTTGAATTGATAAATAAGCTATTAGGAAATTGATGTTTGCACTTTGAATGAGGGACCTTTTTAGAAATTTTAATTTTGAAATAATAATTCGGTACAAAAATAGCAGGAGAAAACTCCTGCTATTTTTGTAAGGTTTAATTAATTTTAACTCTTTGATCCAGTATACTGTTCAAAAACTTTCTTAACTATTGATCCGCCGATTTTACCAGCTTCTCTTGATGTGAGATCACCATTATAACCCTGCTTAAGATTAACACCAACTTCTTTAGCTACTTCGTATTTCATCTGCTCAAATTGTTTGCTAGCCATAATTGTCACCCCTTTTAAAAGTATTGGAGGAGAATCATTTCTTGTGCTCCTCTATTTATAGTATGGCTAAATTTTATGACTTTATAATAGCAAAAAATGCCTTAAAAAAATTCAAATTTATTAAAACATTTTGTAGACTTTTAGAAACTCGTGTGATATACTTTGTAACGGATAAAAAAACTTTTAAATTAGTCCAGAGAGGCTAGTAAGGGTATATATGGGGAAATTTTATACATTTACACTTGGTTAACCCAACCTTGCTGCGCCTTACGTCAGTAAGGTTTTTTTATTTGCTTGTGAAAGCTTATTTTCACGCAAAATTTAATTGAAGGGGATTGAATGTATGTCAGAAAGAAGAGTTATTCAAGTCGAAGAAAAGGTTCCTTTTCTAAAAGCATTGCCACTCAGCTTCCAACACTTATTCGCAATGTTTGGTGCATCAGTGCTTGTTCCATTTCTTTTTAACAACTATGCACAGACACACTTTGTTGAGAAGGTATTAAAGACTACTTGGGAGGCTGCAAAAGCAGATCCAACAATACTTGAAAAAGTAAATCAGGTACAGGTAATTGATCCCGCACTTGTTTTGTTACTTAACGGTATTGGTACTTTGATTTATCTGTTTATTTGTAAAGGTAAGGCACCTGCATTCTTAGGTTCTAGCTTCGCGTTTTTATCACCAACAGCTTCAGTTATAACTAGTGTTGCAGTAGAAAATAACTTTGATACTTCATCATATACTGATAAGTTCGCAACCGCATTGGGTGGGTTTATCATGTGTGGATTAGTATTCGTCATAGTCGCTTTGATTATAGGAAAAGTTGGTACAAGATGGTTGGATGTTGTTCTTCCGCCTGCAGCAATGGGACCTATAGTTGCGCTAATAGGTTTGGAGCTTTCAGCAAATGCTGCAGGTATGGCTAAACTATTCCCAGATGCAAATGGAGTTTTTGATACAAAAGGAATAATTATTTCTCTTGTAACTCTAGCTATAGCAATATTTGGAACACTTATATTTAGAGGCTTCCTTTCAGTTATTCCAATTCTAATAGCAGTATTAGCAGGTTATGGATTGTCAGCTTGGATGGGTTACTTGGATGTAAGCATGGTTAAGGCAGCAGATTGGTTTGCGTTACCTACAGTAACAATGCCTAAGTTTGAATTAAATGCTATTATAATTATCATTCCAGCAGCTTTGGTTGTTCTTTCTGAACATATTGGTCACTTGTTCGTTACAAGTAATATAGTGGGTAAGGATTTGACTAAGGATCCAGGACTCCACAGATCCTTGCTTGGTGATGGTATTTCAACAATGCTTTCAGGATTTACTGGTTCATGCCCAACAACTACCTATGGCGAAAATATGGGTGTTATGGCCATTACTAGGGTATATAGTGTATGGGTAATTGGTGGAGCAGGAGTTATTTCCATAATAATTGCTTTCTTTGGTAAGCTATCAGGTATAATTAAGAGTATTCCAGAGCCAGTAATGGGTGGTATATCTATATTACTCTTCGGTACAATTGCTGCATCAGGTATTAGAATGATAGTTGAAGCTAAGATTGACTACTCAAAGTCAAAAAATCTTATTCTGACAGCTGTAGTATTTGTAGTAGGTATTAGTAATGTTTCAGTTAATCTCGGAAATGATGTTCAACTTAAGGGAATGGTACTAGCTACATTAGTTGGTATGGCTCTAAGCTTGATATTCTATGTACTTGAAAAGCTAAAATTAACAAATGAGCCAGCTGAAGAAAAAGAAACTGCAAAAGTTTAAATATATGTAAATAAAAATATCAATAAATAACCCCCTCAGAAAATCTGAGGGGGTTTTGCTATCTACTCATCATTCTGAGCAACAGTTTTCTTGGCATAAGCCTAATTTTTTGGGGCTTAGAGCGTTTTTTTCTAAAATCAGTAGGAATGTTATTCTTTGAGTCCTTAATTAATGATAAAGTATGTTCAACTATTTTCTTTGCAGTCTCATAATCATAAAACTTCTGCTGACTAATTTTTATTTCATTTAGCTTCTTTGCATTGTTTTCCAGCAGTTCAGCAACTGTATCAGCAAGCTTATAAATATTTGGGCAGTAAACACCAAGGTTATTGTTTACTGCGAAATCTGGATTTTCCTTTTCTTGGCCAGGTAGAGCACTTGTAATAATAAAAGGTATGTTACAAGCTACAGATTCCATCATTACATTTGGGCTTCCTCGGGTAATTGCTATATCACTCTTTAACATGTAATCCTGTATATTTGTAACATAGCCGGTTACCTCAACTCTTCCCGGATAGTTAACACATACGGTTTTCTCAAGCTTCTCTTTAATAGCTGAATTTCTGCCAGCTATGATATGAACGTTGCTGTTAAAATTCTTTAAAAGTATCTCTGCAATGACATTCATATCACCTGAGCCTTCTCCGCCACTCATAATAAGGCACTCGAGTGGTCTGTCAAGTGAATATAAAGATACCTTTGAACCATCGTCATTTATATGATTTACAAATTTTGAACGTACAGGGAAACCAATTACCTTCAGCTTATGTTCTCTTACTCCAAACTCCTTGCAACGTTCTTTTGCTTCTTGCGTTGGACATATTATACATGTTGCCCTTTTATCAACCCACAACGGGGATATTGACACTAAATCTGCAATAAAGGTAGCAAACGGTATCTTAATCTTATATTTTCTTAAAATATTAATTATAGAAGTATTAAACAAAGGATGTACAGATAAAATTAAATCAGGGGAAATATCTTTAATCACTTTTAGGAAATTCTCGCGAATTGATTGTTCAGCAAATGCGTGAATGAAGTGCTGTCTTTTGCTCTGAATTTTCCATGCGATTTTCCACAAGTATTCTGCATTTCTCGTAATGGTACCATATGACTGACCAAACTTAAGCCAAAAACTACCGCCGAGTTCAAAACCATCTATTATATGCACTCTAACATCATCATGCAGGTGAAACTGTTCTTTGAGTGATTCACTGATACTCTTGTGTCCATGCCCAGTATGATCTGATGAGATAATTAATATATTCTTCATATGTCCTCCTAACAATTATGTCAATATAACCATCATTAATTATACAAAAATCATCCCGAGTAAATTATATAATAACTGGATTATTATATAAAGTACTATTAATTTGTAAATTAATATATATCAAAAATAAGTCTTTATCATTGTTTGTGTCTTCAACAGTATAATACGTGCCTAAAGTAAAAAGGTATGGTAATGATATATAAAATTTAGATATCCACGTCACTAGTATTTAAACAACTTTTTATAAAGGATTTATTTAATGATAGCTAAATTTGTTTAGATCTATTAGTTTATCAATACTCTCAAAAAGGCTAAAAGCCTATTACTGGAAAGAATTAGGGGGATTTAGTCATAGCTAAAAATGATAAGAAAATAGCAAAATTTGAAATGATTTATATTTTTGGCAAATGTATAATACAGATATAAAATACATGAAAATGGGAGAAGTAATGGATACACAGATTATTAATCAAAGAGCAAAAGAAATAGTAGCAAAAATGACACTAGAAGAAAAAGTTATGCAGATGCTACATTCTTCTCCGGCGATTCCCCGTTTGGGAATCTCAGCATACAACTGGTGGAATGAAGGCTTGCATGGTGTTGCAAGAGCAGGCGTAGCAACAATATTTCCTCAGGCGATAGGTATGGCAGCTACATTTAATAAAGAGCTGATATATGAAGTAGCCGATGTTATCTCTACTGAAGGTCGTGCAAAGTACAATGCGGCTCAGAAAAAGGGAGATTGCGATATATATAAAGGTTTAACCTATTGGTCACCAAACATTAATATATTCAGGGATCCTAGATGGGGTAGAGGCCATGAGACCTATGGTGAAGATCCATATTTAACGGGTGAATTAGGGGCAAGCTTTGTAAGAGGATTACAAGGCAATGACCCAAACTATATGAAGATTGCTGCTTGCGCAAAGCACTTTGCTGTACATAGCGGACCGGAGGCTGAGCGTCATTCATTTAATGCAATTGCTTCAAAGAAAGATATGTTTGAAACCTATCTTCCAGCCTTTAAAAAGTTAGTAACAGAGGCAAAGGTTGAAGCTGTAATGGGTGCGTACAACAGAACTAACGGTGAACCTTGCTGCGGTAGTGAAGAACTACTTGTAAAGATTCTTAGAGGCGAATGGGGATTTGAAGGACACGTTGTTTCTGATTGTTGGGCAATCAAAGATTTCCATGAAAATCACTGTGTAACAAAGACAGCGCCTGAGTCAGTTAGCTTAGCCGTAAAGAATGGCTGTGACCTAAATTGCGGTTCAATGTTTGCAAACCTCTTGATTGCTCATCAAGAAGGATTAATTGATGAAGCTACAATAGATAAAGCCGTTACTAGATTGATGGCAACACGAATAAAGCTTGGAATGTTTGATGATGTAGAGAAGGTTCCTTTCAACAATATTCCAATTAGTGTTGTTGAATGTGAGGAGCATAGGGCTTTATCATTAGAAGTCGCAAAACAATCAATGGTTCTTTTGAAAAACAAAGATAAACTATTACCATTAGACAAAAACAAGATAAAATCCATAGCAGTTATTGGTCCGAATGCATATAGCAGAGAAGCTTTAATAGGCAACTACTGTGGTACTTCTTCGGAATATATTACTGTTCTTGACGGCATAAGGCAGGCTGTGCCAACTGGAGTTAAGATAAACTACTCCGTTGGATGTCATTTATATAGGGATAAGGTAGAATTCCTTGCTACGGCGCAGGATAGGTTCTCTGAAGCTCTTACTGCAGCTGAGCAATCAGACGTAGTTGTTGCTTGCTTGGGACTTGATGCTACATTAGAAGGAGAAGAGGGTGACACTGGAAATGAGTACTCTTCAGGAGATAAGCCAAATCTCAATTTACCTGGATTGCAGCAAAAATTGCTCGAACAATTAGTTGCAACTGGCAAGCCTGTGATTTTGGTTCTTCTTAGCGGTAGTGCACTTGCAGTTAATTGGGCTGATGAAAATGTAGCTGCTATTATACAGGCCTGGTATCCTGGAGCACAGGGTGGAAAAGCGGTTGCTGACTTATTATTTGGGAATTATAGTCCTAGCGGTAGGTTACCAGTTACTTTTTATAGAACTACTGAGGAATTGCCTGATTTTAGAGATTATTCTATGAAAAACAGAACTTATAAATACATGCAAAATGAGGCGCTCTATCCATTTGGCTTTGGGTTAAGTTATACAACCTTTAAGTATTCAAACTTAAAGCTATCCAAGGCTGAGGCAAACGCAACAGATACTATTACATGTACGGTTACCGTTGAAAACACTGGTGAATATCAAGGTAATGAAGTAATTCAGTTGTACATAAGAGACATTGAAGCTAGTGTAGATGTTCCAAAGTGGCAGCTTAGAGGAGTAAAGGTGGAAAACTTCTTACCAGGACAGGTTAAGGATATCTCATTTGTAATTACACCTTCAGACCTTAGCCTCGTTAATGACGATGGTGAGTTAGTGCTTGAAAAGGGTGAGTTTGAAATTTTTGTAGGTGGTAGCCAACCGGATAGTCGTAGCATCAAGTTGTTGGAAGAAACACCATGTAATATATTATTTGTAATAAATTAATAAAAGTCAATTGCCTCTTATTAGCAAATATTGTATAATTTATACAAAAGGAGGGAGGCGTTATGTATTACATCGAGGGAATTCATGAAAAAAATATTTTTCCTGAACAGCTACCTATTCGATTAGAGAAGAATGTTGATGACAACTTTGTATACCCATTACATTGGCATTCAGCTATAGAGTTATTATATGTTGAGAAAAATGATTTCGAACTTTTTGTTAATAACACAGAATACGGTATTAAAGAATCCGATGTAATGGTAATTGCAGCTGGCGACACTCATGAGTTTAAAGGTTCAGCAAGTGGAATTAGATATTTTATTCAGTTTGATTTTTCTTGCTTTGACTTTTTTACAAGTAATGACATAAGGGGATTATTAACCGATACATTAGTAATTAGTAAAGGTAATTTGATATATGAAAAGTTGGTTAATCAAATAAAAGAAATAATTACTTGCTATGAGCAAAAGACATTTGGCTATGACTTGTTTCTATATGCAAGAATTTTTGATATATTGTGTCTCCTTACACAATACCTGAAGCTTCAGGACACAATTAGGACTAAAAGCAATAGAGTATCAGGGCTGTATAAAATCAATGAAGCATTTGATTATATACACAAGCATTATTCGCAGGATATCCACTTGGATGATATATCCAAAATTATGGGGTTAAGTGAGTATTATTTTTCAAGATTGTTTAAGCAAATTACTGAAAAAAACTTTTATGCTTATTTAAATGAATATAGAATAAGGCAGTCTGAGCAGCTGATCAGAAAGACTTCTATGAGTATTACTGATATTGCATATGCAGTAGGATTCAATAGCATAGTTACTTTCAATAGGTGCTTCAAGACAGTAAAGGGATGTACACCAACTGTTTATAAAAAGATAGAAACAGGAGATTAAGTATGATTAATATAATGTTTCCTAATGGTTGTACAAAGGCATTTACGCTTAGCTATGATGATGGAGTCAGTCAAGATAAGCGCTTGGTTAAAATTTTTAATACTTATCGTTTAAAAGCTACATTTAATTTGAACTCTTCTCTACAAAACGAACGCAATAACTGGATTGGCAAGAATGATACCTTTATTTGCAGAATGAATACAGATGAACTTGAGCAAGTATATTTAGGGCATGAAATAGCTGTACACAGCCTTACTCATCCACGTCTAGAACTTCTACCACCATACGAAGCATACAGAGAACTCTATGAAGATAAAAAGAATCTCGAGCTACTATTCGCAGAAATAGTAAGGGGTATGGCATATCCTTATGGTACATACAACAATACAATAAAGCAGATTAATAAAATGATAGGTTTAAATTATTGCAGAACAGTAAACTCTACTTGCAGATTTGATCCACCGGGTGATTTCTTAGAATGGAATCCTACATGCCATCACTCTTACTCGGAGTTGTTTAGTTTGGCGCAGGACTTTATTGAAGCTTCACCAGATAAACTTTCTATTTTCTATGTTTGGGGACATAGCTATGAATTTGATGAAGATGATAACTGGGATATGATTGAGAAGTTTAGTAGTTTTATTTCCGGCAAGGAGGATATCTGGTACGCGACAAACGGACAGATATATGATTATATAACCGCGGCTAACCGCTTGGTTTTGTCAGCAGATAGTGCAATAGTTTACAATCCTACTGATATTTCTATTTGGTTAGGGACGCACAATAAAGCTGTTGAGGTTCAGTCAGGTCAGACAATTGCTATTGTATAAGTAATAAAGGTTGCAAGGTACTTAATCATTTTGTGCAGTAATATTTTTATATATAGAAAAAAACTAAAAAAGGGGAAAACAAAGATGAACAATATTCCTGTAGCTTTAAGTGGAGGTAAACCAAAGAAGGTTAAAACCGGCTTTTTACATGAATTAAAAAAGAATAAAGCCATGTTTTTAATGATACTCCCACCATTTCTGTTTGTGCTAATGAATTATTATTTACCTATGTTTGGTATAATAATTGCATTCAAAAATTTCAATTATGCTGATGGATTTTTACATAGTCCGTGGTCAGGTCTTAAGAATTTTGAATTTTTGTTCAAATCAGCTGATGCTTGGACTATTACAAGAAATACCATAGGCTATAATCTAGTATTTATTTTCTTAGGCCTGTTTATAGCTGTTGCAACAGCTCTGTTGCTTAATGAAATTAGAAGCAAAATGGCTGCAAAAATCTTTCAATCAACAATTTTTTTACCATACTTTCTATCATGGGTAGTTGTTGCATACTTAGTATATTCAATTCTCAGTCCAAATGGTTTTTACAATAGATCACTTGCACCTTTAATGAATATGTTGCCCATAGACTGGTATACTGTACCGGAAAAATGGCCGTATATAATTATTATCGTTAATATATGGAAAAACATAGGCTATAGTGTAGTTATTTATATTGCAGGTATTGCAGGCATCGATCCTGAATATTACGAGGCTGCACTCCTCGATGGTGCTTCGAAGTTCCAACAGGTTAAATCCATAACTATTCCTTTCCTTGTTCCGCTTATGATAGTTACAACAATCATGGCATTGGGTAATATTTTCAGATCCGACTTTGGTCTGTTCTATCAGGTGCCAATGCAGCAAGGGCTACTTACCCCTACAACTGATGTTTTGGATACTTATATATATAAGGCTCTTATTTATACTAGTGACTTGGGTATGTCTTCAGCAGCTGGCTTCTATCAATCAGTTGTTGGCTTCTTCCTTGTGCTGTTTGCAAACTGGGCGGTAGGAAGGATTAGTCCTGAAAATAAAATATTCTAATTATTAATAGGAGGAATTATGGGCAAGAATAAAAGCACTTTCGAGATGAATAGCATTTCAAAAAAAGTTAATGCACTTATAGTTGCTGGCTTTAGTATATATTGCATAATTTGTATAGCACCACTGATACTGATTTTCATGGTATCAATTACATCCGAATCTTCATTGATAACAAATGGTTATTCTTTTTTCCCAAGCGAGATTACCTTTTCAACGTATAGATATTTATTTCTAGACTCTGAAAAGTTAATTAGAGCGTATGGAGTAACAATTTCTGTTTGTGTCATTGGAACAATATCATGCGTTCTTATGACAATGTTCTATGCTTATCCTATTTCTAGAAAATCATTTAAGTATAGAAACTTTTTCTCATTCTTTGTTTTCTTTACAATGCTTTTTCAAGGTGGTCTAGTGCCATGGTATATATTGTATACCCAGTATCTCAAGCTTCAAAATAACCCAGCTGTTTTGGTAATTCCTGCGCTGGTAAGTGCCTTTAATGTATTGGTTATGAAGACGTTTTTTACAAATAATCTTGAGGATGCCATACTTGAATCAGCCCGTATAGATGGTGCCAGTGAGATGAAAATTTTCTTCAAGATAATTATACCGTTATCCAAGCCAGCTATAGCAACTATTGGACTGTTCTCTGTACTGGCCTATTGGAATGATTGGTGGTTATGCCTCTTATACATCACCGAGGAAAAGTACTACAATCTCCAGTATTCCATGTATCAGGCATTAAGAACAGTTGAGTATCTTACATCTTCACATGCCGCCACTATGAGTAACACTTCAAGTGAGCTTTTGAAGATTCCTGGTGAAACTTTAAGAATGGCGATGGCGATTATGGGTATTGGTCCAATTATATTTGCTTATCCATTCTTCCAGAAGTACTTTATAAAGGGTCTTACAATAGGTGCTGTAAAGGGATAATGTTTGAATTGCTTTAATCTATTTTGTTTAGTTTTGCTTACGATTGATATTGATTTAAGTAGTAGGCATGCGATTGCTTAAATCAATCAATATAAAAAAATTATGAGGAGGAATTTTATGTTAAAACTTAAGAAGGTAACATCACTAGTAGTTGCAACATTGTTTTTGTGTGGATCACTGTTATCAGGTTGTGGAAGCAGCAGTGAACCTGCTGATTCATCTGCAGCAGCATCTACAGTTGCAGCAACTGCTGAATCAACAGCAGCAGCTTCAACAGAAGCTGAAAAGCTTGAACCTTATGAATTAGACAGCTATTTCTTGGCTCCACAGGTAAAGGACTTACAACTTGTTCAGGATGAAGTTAATAAGATTCTTAAGGACAAGATCAATGCTACAATTAAGCTTAACTATTTGTGGTGGGATAGCTACCAAGACAAGCAGAAGTTGATCGTTGCTTCAGGTCAAAAGATTGATACAATGTTTTCACCTGCATGGTGGGGCTGGTCAACATATGCAGCACAAAAAGCTTGGTTACCATTAGACGACTTACTTGCTAAGTATGGTCAAGATATTACTAAGAACATTAACCCAGCATACTTAAAGGCTCCTATACTGGATGGTCAGCTATATGCTATACCTACAGCTAAGGACATGTTTGGTACTGGTGGTGTTCTTGTTAACAAGGCTCTTGCTGATAAGTATGGTTTTGATTTCTCAAACATTAAGACTCCTGCAGACTTTGAGCCAATGCTCAAGACTATAAAGGAAAAGGAACCAGGAATAATTCCATTCTTGTCAACTAAGGGAGACCATTCATCATACTTTACACAGGACTTCTTTGAAAAGATTTCTCAGACTGAAGTTCCAGTTGCTTTCAAGAAGACTGATTCAACTGACATAAAGATTATTAACTTTATGGAACAGCCAGAAGTTGTATCAATTTACAAGTTGAGTGCTGATTGGTACAAGAAGGGCTATATCAACAAGGATGTTGCTACATTACAGGATGGTATGCCATACAAGAAGCAGCAAAAGGCATTTATGTGGGGAGAACAGCTCAAGCCAGGTAAGGCTGATGAAATGAAGGCACAATTAGGTTATGATCTAATCCAGGTTGATGCTTACTCCGGAATCAACAGATATGTTGGAACTGGCGACTTGACAAACTCAATGCTCGTTATTTCAAGAAATTCAAAAGATCCAGCACGTGCTATGATGTTCATTAATCTCTTATTCAGCGATAAGCAGCTCAAGAATTTACTTTCATGGGGTATTGAAAATAAGCACTACAAGAAGATCGGTGAAAACCAGATCGACTTTGCAGATGGCGTTACTGCTGAAACTTCAGGATACACAGGATTAGCTCAGTGGGCAATGGGCGGAAGCCAATTCCTTGATTACTTATGGGCAAACGAAGCACCTGATAAGTGGCAGAAGATGGAAGCTTTCAATAATTCCGCTAAGGCTATGGTAACTAATGGTTGGACATTCAATGCTGAACCAGTTAAGACTGAAATAGCAGCTCTTGCTAACGTAGGTAAGGTTAACGGCGAACCTCTTGGAGAAGGTATTGTTGATTACGATACATATTATCCAAAGGTAAAGACTGCATTGGAAAAGGCTGGCTTACAGGCGGTTCTTGATGAAGGTCAGAAGCAGGTTGACGCTTTCATAAAGAAGTAATTAGCTACAGTGTACTAAATATAAAGGGTGCAGCTTTTGCACCCTTTTATTTTAACTATATTATTAGGAGCATAATATGCAACAACTTACACAAGGTACAAGTCGCAACGCTATTCTTAGAATAACATGGCCAATTTTTGTAGAGACATTATTAAGAATGTTACTAGGTAATGTTGACACTATAATGCTTAGCCATTATTCAGAAAAGGCAGTCGCAGCAGTTGGTACAGTAAATCAAATATTTAGCATGGTAATTATTATGTATTCAGTTGTATCTACTGGTACCACCATAGTTATTTCGCAGTATTTAGGGGCTGGACAAGCAGATAAAGCAAAAAAGATTGGTACATATGCTTGTTTATTGAATTTATCTTTTGGTCTGGTGATAAGCTTACTGCTAGTTATTTTTGCAGAGCCAATTCTCCTGATTATGAATCTGCCTCCAGAATTATTAGGTTATGGGACAGAGTTTTTAACAATTATTGGAGGTTTTTCATTCCTTCAGGCATTTTTATCAGCAAATGCTGCAATTCTAAGAAGCTATGGTAATACAAGGACTGCTATGTTTGTTGCGTTAGGAATGAATGTTTTAAATATCGCTGGAAACTCTATTGCTCTATATGGATTTTTTGGTCTACCAGTACTTGGAGTTAAAGGTGTTGCATTCTCAACTGCTTTTAGCCAGCTAGTTGCATTTTTAGTTACATTTGTTATTGTCGCAAGGAAGCTCAAGCTATTGGCACCGGTAAGATCTATTATTAAGATAGATAAGGAATTGGTATTACCTATCTTAAAAATTGGCTTACCCTCTGCAGGAGAACAGTTCGTTTTTCAATTATCTACAATAGCCATTACTTTTATCATTACCTTTATGGGTACCGAGGCATTAACAACCAGAATTATGACCTTCAACATAATGTGGTTTATTATGGTTTCAGGCATGTCACTTGGACAAGGTACTCAGATATTAGTGGGACACTTAGTGGGAGCAGGTGAAACGGAAAAAGCTTACAAAGTATGTTTCAAAAGTTGCCGAATGGGATTGACCATTGCACTTATACTAGCCTCAATAGTTTTTTTATCAGGCAAGTTTCTCTTGGGGTTATTTACCGACAATGAGAATATTATTTCTGTTGGATCAAAGCTTTTAGCTATTACATTTTTTCTAGAAACAGGTAGGACAATTAATCTAATTGTTATAAGTTCCTTAAAGGCTACTGGAGATGTGAAATTCCCGGTAATGATGGGAATGCTTTCTCCGTGGGGTATTGCTGTTCCAATTGCTTATATATTGGGTCTTAGATTTGGGTTTGGTTTATTTGGAGTTTGGATAGCCTTTTCCTGTGATGAATGGACACGAGCAATATTAATGATTTTTAGATGGAGATCTGGTGTTTGGAAGAATAAGGGGTTATTTGTGTCAAAAACTAAAGGAGCTGAATTATATGAAGAATAATAATAAATACTCACACAGAATGGGAAGCACAAAAATCAAATTAGTTGATAAAGCTGGAAAGCCTTTAGCAAATACTGAAGTTAAAATAGAACAAACCAATCATGAGTTCTTATTTGGCTGTTCTGAATTCAGCTGTATAGGTTTTGTAAATGGCCATATACCTGCAAGTGATTCTGAAAAGTTTGAAAATGGTTATAAAAAGTTTACGAATATATTTAACTTTGCGACACTGCCTTTTTATTGGGGGCGTTTCGAACCTGAAAAGGGTAAGCCTATAATCCAAGAAACAAAAAAGGCTGCTCAGTTTTTAATCGATAAGGGTATAAAAATAAAGGGGCATCCTCTATGCTGGCATACCGTAACCGCACCATGGCTTTTAGAAATGAGCAATGAAGAGATTATGCGAACTCAACTTGAAAGAATAAGAAGAGATGTTTCTGAGTTTGCAGGATTAATTGATATATGGGATGTTATTAATGAAGTTGTTATTATGCCTATTTTTAAGAAGTATGATAACGGAATTACACGAATTTGTAATGAATATGGGCGAATAGGTCTTATTAGAAAAGTATTTGATGAGGCAAGGAGAGCAAACCCATCTGCCACTCTGCTTTTAAATGATTTTGAGACCTCTGAGTCATACGATATATTAATAGAAGGGTGCCTGGAGGCTGGTATAAAAATTGATGCAATTGGTATTCAGTCACATATGCACCAGGGATATTGGGGAGTAGAGAAAACTCAGGAGATATTGAATCGCTTTGGAAGATTCAAACTGCCAATTCATTTCACTGAAAATACAATTGTTTCAGGACATATAATGCCTCCTGAAATAGTTGATTTAAATGATTATGTAATTGATAGCTGGCCATCAACAGAAGAAGGAGAAATACGTCAAGCCTCTGAAGTTGCACTGCATTATAAGACGCTGTTTGAGAATCCACTTGTTAAGTCTATCACTTGGTGGGACTTTATAGACGGCTTGTGGCTTGGAGCTCCTAGTGGCTTGATAAGGCGGGATGGTTCAGCTAAACCTGCATATTATGAATTGGAAAAATTGATCAAGCATGATTGGTGGACTGGGGAAACAATATTGAGGACTGATGAAAACGGACTGTTTGAAGTTTCTGGTACCCTTGGAGAATATTCCTTATCGTATCAAGACAGCAAGACTATATTTACTCTAGAAAAGGCAAAAGAAGAATTAACAATTTACATATAAAGAAAAGTAATATATTTAATGGCCCAAATTAGATCGTTTGCAAAATAAGGAGGCTACTAATGAACAAAAAGGTTTTTAATTTTTCTTGGTTTGATAAAATATTTAGTATTTTTAGAAATGTCAATATTAAGATTAGGCTTATTGCATCTTTTTCTATTATTATTATTGCCGTTGTAACGGTATGTAGCGTTCTTGCCTATAAAGATTCTAAGGATATAATACAGGATAAAATTGAAACCTACTCTCAGCAGGTGTTAACTCAGACCGATCAAGTCTTGAGTGCTTCCATTAATGATGTTCAAACTACAGCAATAGATGTTTCTTTAAATCAAAGCTTTCAAAAATTTATGAGCACTACGTACACTGATGAATTTGAACTTTTTGATGCTACAAAAAATTATCAAACAGATATATCTCAGCAGTATTCTACCAAAGATAATATCGTATATGTAGGTATATATAGGCCTGGTGAAAAAGAACCATACATAACTTATCTTAACCCCTTGGATAACATAAATACTGATGAATTTAAGGATAATGAACAAAGTGGAAGATGGATAATCTATAATGGAACGTCTAAGTTAATTGTTTTCTACAAGAATATTATATCCCTTAACTCTGGTGAAGTATTAGGCAAGATTATAGTAGCCCCAACAGAAAACTTTATGGCAAAAGCATTCAAAAATTTGGGTGAAATAGATAATTCCCAAAATGATTATCCTATGCTAGTTATTGACTCGAGTGGTAATGTTTTGGCCTCCAAAAGTAATAATTTCGAAATCAATAAGCCTACTGATGATACCAAGAATATCATTAAGCAGATTGATGGTAAAGAACATGGCGCATTTGACCTACAGGTAAATGGTGAAACAAGTATGGTTAGCTTCTCAAAGCTAGATAAAACAGAGTGGTATGTTATCTCTATTGTACCAAACGCATACCTGTTTGGTGAGATTGCAACAATGAGAAATAAGATTATTACCATAGGAATTTTATGTTTTGTTCTATCACTATTATTATGTGTTATAATTTCATTTAGTGTTACAAGGCCACTAGACTCACTCATCAAGACTATGAAATTGGCAAAAGACGGTGACTTAACAGTCCATGAAAAAGATAATTATAATGATGAAATATCAAAAGTGTCTCATAATTTTAATGATATGATGGCTAATATAAATCAGCTTGTTCTAAAGATAAGGAATTCTGCTGAAAAAGTATCTCTTTACTCAAACAAAATACAAGTTTCTTCAGCAGAAAGCCATAGTGCTTCTGAACAGGTTGCAATAACCATAGAACAGATTTCAAAGGGAGCTACCGAACAGGCGTCAGAGATTAGTGATAGCACTGCGATTATGAATACTCTCTCTGATGAGATAAATAGCGTAGGTGCTAATATGGCTACCATTACAGGTACTACCGCTACAATTATTGACCTCAATGCTGAAGCTGCTCATACTATAAAGACCTTAGATAACAAGTCCAAAAGTGTAAGGCTGGCCACTACTCAGATATCTGAAAATGTAACTGGACTTAGCAAGAGTATTAACGATATTCAAAAGATACTATCCATTATGAACGGTATTTCAGAGCAGACAAATCTACTTGCATTAAATGCGGCAATTGAGGCAGCACGAGCTGGCGAAGCGGGTAGAGGCTTTGCAATAGTTGCAAATGAGGTTAAAAAACTTGCTAGTCAGTCAAAAGACTTTGCGTCAAGCATTGATACCATTATCAGAAATATACGTGAAAATGCATCAAGTACAGTTGTACAGGTAGATTCAGCAAATGCTATTGTTCTAGATCAGTTAGATGCTCTTAAGGAGACAGAAAGCAAGCTAGAAACAATATTCCAGGCTATGGAACAGGTTGTTTCTAGTATTGAAATGACCGGAAATTCTGTGCAGCATATTGTTAATTCCAAAGAGAAGGTTGTTATGTCTTTAGAGAATGTATCTGCAGTAGCACAGGAATCAGCAGCAACTACGCAGGAAATATCCGCTAGTACTGAAGAGCAAATAGCTACATCGGAGGAACTTTCAAGCTATGCTAATATATTAAAGGAATTATCTGAGGAGTTAAATTACTCATTAAACTCCTTTAAAACAACTAATTAGCATTAATTGATAAAGCAGAGTAATGTAAAAGAAAGCAATTATATGAATTAATAGTTAAATTACTAAAGAGTAAATGCAATAAGGCGGTTATATGCAATAAGGCAGTTATATAAAAGAAAACAGAGTCAGCTGAATATGTAATATGATGGGTATTTATCATCATATTACATCAAGCAGGACTCTGTATTATTATTCAATGCTTTTGACTTCTCCATCGCTATAATAATAAGTTACCGCTAGCGACTTTTCATTAATGTTAATGATGTTTTTAGCAAGGATTATTTGGCAGTTAGGGAAGACGGTCTTTGTAATTGATATTTCGCCTTCACCCTTTACTTTGAGGCATTGGAGCATATTTTTTCTCTTTTCTTCGCAATCACTTTGAGCGTCTTTTAATTGAGTTAACTTGTCTGACAATATAAGCCAATCTTTTCGCTGCTTTTCAGAAAGGCTATTTATAGAGCTAGAGCTAAGGCTATCAAGTGCTGACTTTACAACTTTTCTCTCGTTCTTATATTTCTCAATTTTGGTATTCAATGAGAGGATTGCATTCTCATATGCGTTTCTATTAAAGCCTTCAACTTCTACAATGGTTCTCTTTTCTCTGTCACATCCTAGTACTGGTACCGATATCTTACATAGGGCCTTACAATTTCCCCCTATAATATGACCTTTATCAGATGTTATAAGAATCTGCTTAGCGGTTAAAGTACTATTAATACTATAGGTATCTATAATTAAATTTTCACCACAGGAAGCCTTGGCGTTTTCTATATACTTGGTTATTATATTTTTGGCAGCAGATATCTCTACTTTGCCCTTCGAAATAATACCACCCTTTATGAAAATACTACCTTCGGTACTGGTAATACTTTTTATGTTTCCAATACCCATGCTACTGTTAATCTCTATATCGCGTGTAGCAGTAACAGAGAAGCCATCAGAGATAGTACCCTTTATGGTAACACACCCATCAAATTCAATGTTACCGGTATTAAAGTCAACATTATCTAATTCAAGGTGGTTTGCCACTGAAATTTTTCCATCTTTATAGCTGACTGCACCTGATATTTTTGCATATAGCACTGTTACATTTTCTTTTCGTTCCTCATAAACAGACTTGGAATCAAATTGTAGTGGAAGATTTTTTCCGGGCTTTGCCTTAATAATCTCACCCTTTACAGTTTTTCCATCAACTTCTTTTTTTGGTTCTTGGCGTTCACCTAGCCAATCTCCTTTGTTGACATTGTTAACCAACTTTAGGTTGTAGAAATCGATTTTTCCGTGTTGTTCATCGTTTAATGGCTTGGATTGTTCTAGAGAATACAGTTTTATCACCGCATTTTCACCGTCTGTTGCTGGGGTACCGCTCGCAACAAGATATCTTTTTTGGGGTAGTAGTTTCTCATGCATAAGAATGCTTGTATCCACACCATAACATATTCCATTTTCATGCAGGAATTTATCTACCATAAGTTTTATATGATTATTATCTATTAATATATCCTGAGGAATGTTAAAGGTAATGAATGCCTTGGTGTTAGCGTCCATAAGCTCTAACTGAATAATATCCTTAATTACACCAACTTTTTGTGCAGAATCTAGTGCATCAGAAATACTGCTCTTTACAGCAGCAAAGTTATTAATGTTTATTTGAGGAAAGGACAAAAGAATAGTATTAAAGTCATTTAGGGATAAGCCCTTTTTTAACACCTTAAGGTAAACATCATGCTCAATTGAGGTTAGGGATACATAATCGTTGGAAAAAATAATTTTCTCATTCATAATTACCTCCCAAAGCTCTTTTTCTTCTATCTATTATTAATATCGGCATATTCAATGAATAAATAAATACACCCTTAAGTAGATAAATAATACGTTATAATCGTTGTCCCTTTTTCATATATTTATATCGGGGCAATGGACCAGCCCAATTAGTATGTGATACTTATGAATGCATTGTACTTATAGAGACGAAGGGAATGAAGCTGATTGAAAAAAACTATTAGATTAATGCTTATATTAGCTTTAATATTTGCAGTTGTAATCTTTAACTGTAATGTATTTGCAGATGACTCAGAGGATGATGCTCCAGTGCTCATTAATGATTCACAATTAACATCCACATCAGACGGACAGCCACCAAGAATTGCTGCAAGCTCAGCAATTGTAATGGACTTTGCTAGCGGAAGAATTCTTTATGAGAAAAACGCATATATAAGAAGGTCTATTGCGAGTACCACAAAAATAATAACTGCTATAGTAGCTATTGAGAACGGTAACTTTGAGGATGATGTAACCATTAGCAAAAGGTCTGCAGCAATTGGGGGATCAACAGTTGGGTTAAAGCAAGGGAAAACGTATAAGCTGAAGGACTTAATGTATGCAATGATGCTTAGATCAGGCAATGATGCTGCTATAGCAATTGCAGAACATATAGGGGGCTCAGTAGAAGAATTTGCTCAGATGATGAATAGAAAAGCAGCTGAGATTGGTGCAGAAAACACTAATTTTGTTACGCCACATGGGCTTGATGATCCTCAGCATTATTCTACTGCATACGATTTGGCGCTCATTACTCAGTATGCATTAAAAAACCCTATTTTCGCAGAAATAGTTTCAACCAAAAGTTCTACCTTTGAAGGAAGGGGTATTAATAATACTAATGAGATGCTAAGTTTATACCCTGGAACAGATGGTGTAAAGACTGGTTATACTGGTCAAGCCGGGAGATGTCTGGTTACTTCGGTTTCCCTAAATGGTAATAGGTACATATCAGTAGTTCTCAATTGCGCTTCTAGAACCCAACGAGCTTCCAACAGTAAATCTATATTAGATTACTCCTTTGCAAATTATAAAAACTATGATTACCTATTTGAGGGGCAGCAAGTAGCACAGCTGAATCTACATAAAGGAATAAAAGGAAAGCTAAATGTTTATGCCGGCAGTACAATAACACTCCCATTAAAAGACGATGAAAGAGATAGAATAAAGGTTGATATAGATATTCCCAATACATTGGAAGCACCAATTAAAGCCGATGCAAAGGTGGGAAGTATAAAGTATGAACTAGATGGTAAGATACTTGCGCAATCATATGTATTTGCAAAAGACAATGTAAGCAGAAAGGACTTTTATTATTACTTTAAAAAGATATGCAAATCTTGGGGTAAAATAATGCATACCTGATATGGAGTAACGTAGGAATTCTTGAAAACACAAATGGTTATAATTCCTTTTATGACGGCATACCTTACTACCCTTGTATACATGCCATAATCATGGGATAATAGTAGGTATACGATTAAAGTGAGGTATTTATACATTAATGAAAACACTTTTTGTGGCTATAAACTCCAAGTTTATTCATTCCAATCTAGCAGTATGGTATTTGCATTACAATTGCTTACAGCATAATGATTACTCAAAGCAGGGCAGTTGCTTGCAGCATAATGATTACTCAAAACAGGGCAGTTGCTCGCAGCATAATGGTTACTCAAAGCAGAGTAGTTGTTCGCAGCGTAATGATTACTCTAAGCAAGACAGTTATTCGCAGCACCCTTGTTACACTCAAAACATGACTGCTGTCAGGGAGTTTACTATAAATGATAATAAGGATAATATTCTAAAAGAAATTTATCAGGAGAAGCCAGATGTTCTGGCTTTTTCATGTTATATATGGAACATAGAAATGGTACTATCACTGATTGTTGAGATAAAAAAGCTACTTCCACGCTGTAAAGTTATAGTGGGTGGTCCAGAGGTTTCATATGATTCACGCAAAGTACTTGAAAGAAATGCAGGAATAGACTTTGTTGTATGTGGAGAAGGTGAATTTGCGGTTGCCGAACTTATTAAATTACTGACCTGTAATTCCGGAGATGCTACACAAGAAGGATATGCAATGGAAGAAGGACATGCTATAGAGCAAAGCTATGTAATAGAAGAAAGGCATGCAATAGAAGAAAGACACACAATAGAAGAAAGGCATGCATTAGGAGAAGGGTACACAATAGAAGAAGGACACACAATAGAAGAAGGACAAGCAGACATATATAAAGGAATTAAAGGGTTAGCATATCGAAATGGAAATGAAATCTCAGTAAACGAGGGATTTAACCTAATCCAGGATTTGGACAGTCTGGTGGCACCGTATACCGATGAAATGCTATCTACCCTGGACAACAGAATAGTATACTTTGAATCTTCACGAGGATGCCCTTTTTCCTGTTCATATTGTATTTCATCAACCTTCTGTGGGGTGAGGTACTTTTCACTGGAGAGAGTATTTAGCGATTTGGCTACAATCCTCAAGAGTAAGCCTAAATTAATAAAATTTGTTGATAGGACATTCAACTGCAATAAGTCGAGAGCTTTAAGCATTATTAAACACATAATAGATTTAAAGTGCGACACTACTTTTCACTTTGAAGTAGCAGCGGATTTATTTGATACAGATTTGCTGCAACTGCTAAAAACTGCTCCGAAGGGTAGAATACAGCTTGAGATAGGTATCCAGACTGTTAATGAAGCTACCCTTAACGAAATTGACCGTGTAACAAAATTGCCTGTGCTATTTGACAATGTAAAACAATTGCTTGCTGCCGGGAACATTCATGTACATGTCGACTTGATAGCTGGTCTGCCATATGAGGACTATAATTCATTTATTGACTCCTTTAATAATGTTTACAATTTAGGTGCACATCAGCTTCAGTTAGGCTTTTTGAAGCTACTAAAGGGTTCTAAAATCAGAACAGAAGAGAAAAAGCATGGATATATATACAGAGAGTATTCCCCATATGAAATCCTCAAAAATAACTATATAACTTATGATGAAATTCTTGAGTTGAAAATGGTAGAGGAAACGTTGGAAAGATACTTTAACTCGGGCAGGTTCAGTATTATTTTGGAATATATTGTAAGCAAGCATTTTGATACCCCATACAATTTTTATTATGAGTTGTCTAAGTATCTTGATGAGCATGGATACTTGCAAAGGCCAGTTTCGTATCGTGAAAATATAAAAGCACTGTATCATTTTGTTACTGATTTAGCTGAAAATGAGGATGAAAAAACATATATTATTGAGCTCATGGCTATTGATTTTCTATCTGTTGATAGCTCTGGGACAATACCTGAATTTATTAAAAACAGTCTTTTATCAGTTGATAATAACCTCATTCATTCTATGCTAAGGGATGTTAATTTTGTTGAAACATATCTACCTGATTATTCCGGAATGCAAGCCAGGGATATATTAAAAAAGGTGTTTTTCTTAAAAGTTTGCAAGGTTCAAGATGATAAGCTTATAGTTTTTGACTACAAAAGTAGGGATGAAATTACAGGAAAATACAGAAGTTTTATGGTACCTTAAGGTTCATTTATATCTGCATCATGCATGTACTATTTTAGTTTAACAGTCTTTTTCTATAATATTATGGATTTGACAACATATATTTTAGAGTAAGACTGTTATTTTGCTTATCGGCAAAAAGGAGGATAGTACATGACCATATCTGAATTTAATTTTTCAGCATTAATAAAGAGGGATAGAGAGGAAAGGGTGAGGAAACAATTTGAAGGCTCTTTTTTGGATTACCTTCACATAGTAAAGGAAAAGCCTGAAACATGCATGCTATCTCATCAAAGAGTGTTCAATATGATATCTTCTTTGGGAGTTGAAATAGTAAAAACTGATGAAAATCCAAGGCTAAGACGTATTTATGGAAATGATGTTATAAAAAAATATAACTTTTTCAGTGATGAATTTTTTGGCATTGACAAGACCATTATGAAAATAGTAAGGTACTTTCATTCTGCTGCTATGGCTGGAGAAGAGGCTAGGCAGGTGCTTTACCTTGTTGGTCCTGTAGGAGCAGGTAAATCATCTCTTATGGAAGCGCTAAAAAGAGCACTGGAACAGTCCCCTCCAATATATACAATAAAGGATTGTCCCATGAGGGAAGAACCCTTGCACCTAATTCCAAAGCACCTTAGAGCAGATTTTGAGAAGGCATTGGGGGTTAAAGTAGAAGGAGATTTGTGCCCCATATGCAGATATCGTCTGAAAAATGAGTTTAATGGAGAATATGAAAAAATGCCTGTTGAAACCGTAGGTTTTTCCATAAGGTCTCGAAAGGGCATAGGAGTAGTGCCACCTGTTGACCCTAACAACCAGGATACCTCCGTCCTTACAGGCAGTGTTGACATATCCAAAATAGATTTGTATCCAGAGGATGATCCGAGAGTACTTTCACTAAATGGTGCATTTAATGCCGGAAATCGTGGTATTGTCGAGTTTATAGAGGTATTTAAAAATGAGACAGAATACTTACATACTATGATTACTGCTACACAGGAAAAGTCTATTCCATCTCCGGGTAAGGGAGCAATGATTTATTTTGATGGAGTAATACTAGCCCACTCTAATGAAGCGGAGTGGAACAAATTCCGTTCTGACCATACCAATGAAGCAATCTTAGACAGAATAGTAAAAATAGAAGTACCATATTGCCTTGAACTCAATGAAGAAATTAAAATATATAATAAAATCCTATCAAAAAGCAAATTCAATGCTCATATTGCACCTCATACTATTGAGGTTGCTTCAATGTTTGCAATCCTTACAAGACTTGCTCCGTCCAGCAAGGTTGACCCTATAACAAAGCTTAAGATATACAATGGTGAAGAAATACTTGAAAAGGGAATGACAAAGAAAATTGATATATTTGAATTAAGAGAAGAAGCAGCGCGAGAGGGTATGACCGGTATTTCCACTAGATTTATAATGAAGGCTCTGGACACTGCACTTTCGGACTCTGAGAACAATTGTATAAATCCCATCTCTGTGATGGAAGCGCTTATAAAATCTGTTAAGGAGTTAGGTATAAATGAGGATGAAAAGGAACGCTACACAAGACTTATTTATGATGTTGTCAAGAAAGAGTACAACAAGATCCTTGAAAAGGAGGTTACGAAGGCGTTTATTCATGGCTACAGGGAACAAGCTGAAAGCTTATTTAATAACTACCTTGACCACGCGGAAGCATTCGTAAACCGCACAAAGATAAAAGATAAAAACACTGGAGAAGAGCTTGAACCCGATGAGAGGTTCATGCGCTCAATAGAAGAGCAGATAGGGATTTCTGATACAGCAGTAAAAGGCTTCAGATCAGACGTTACAGCATATATGTTTTTTGTAATGAGAAGTGGGGGAAGTCTTGATTATAGTAGTTATGAGCCTCTCAAGGACGCAATTGAGAAAAAGCTAACCACCTCTGTCAGAGACTTAAGCAGAATAATTACACAGGCAAAGGTTAGGGATAAGGAGCAGACTCAAAAGTACAATACCATGGTTGAGGAGATGAAGAAAAACGGATATTGTGACCACTGCTGCAATGTAATACTAAAATATGCTGCTAATAATCTCTGGAAGGATTAGGTGATTTCATGGCTATTTTCAGGGACTGTACCAGCGTTGGAAGAGATAGAACTGCTGAAGACAGACGTAGACACAGGGAGCTTGTAGAAGAGTCTATCAAGAAAAATTTAGGAAGTATTATAGCGGAAGAGAGCATTATTGGGCAAAGTCGTGATAAGAAAATTAAAATACCTATCAAGGGTATCAAAGAATTTCAGTTTATATATGGAAAAAACAAGCCGGGAGTTGGTGCTGGTGACGGCAATGAAAAGCGCGGTGATAAATTTGGCGCTGATTCCGGTCAAAGTGGTCAAGCAAATGGAAAGGCTGGAAATCAAGAGGGAGAAGAAATCTATGAAACTGAAATTACTATAGAAGAGGTAATTAGGTATCTTTTTGAAGACATGAAGCTACCTGATATTGATAAGCGAAAACTCTCAAACCTTGAATCCAAAAGCTATAGAAAGCTGGGATATCAGCGGAAGGGTATTCCTCCTAAGCTCGCAAAAAAACGCTCTGCTATTGAGAGGATTAAAAGGAAGCAGGCAAGTAAAAGGAGCATAAGGGAGCTTTCGGGTGAGGTCCAAAAAAGTGCTGAGGGTGTTAATCAAAATGTTTTTGATAATGACGCTATAAGTAGTGATAAGAATGACACCCAACGTTTCCCCTTTATTGAGGATGATTTAAGATACTATAGAATAAAAGAAGACAATAAGCGGGACTACAATGCTGTTGTTATATGCATTATGGACGTATCCGGCTCCATGGACCAAACAAAAAAGTATCTTGCCAGAAGCTTTTACTTTCTATTGTATCAATTTCTGCGCCTAAAATATGCAAATGTAGAGGTAGCATTTGTCGCTCACACTACTACTGCAAAAGAGGTTAATGAAAAGGAATTCTTCCATAGGGGTGAATCGGGGGGCACGTATATCAGCAGTGGGTATGATAAGGCTATAGAAATAATAAATGAGAGATATAGCCCTTCGAACTGGAATGTTTATGCATTTCATTGCAGTGATGGTGATAACTGGTCTGAGGATAATAAACGCGCAATTGAGAGTGGAAAAAAGCTTTGTGAGCTGTGTAATCTTTTCGGTTATGGTGAGATAGTACCAGGATATTATGCGATGGGGAGCACTATTAAAAATGAACTGCTGAATAATATAGCTAGTCCAAATTTCTACGCCATTAGCATCAATAAAAAAGAAGATGTACTCCCTGCTTTGAAGAAGCTACTTGATAAGGAATCTGATACCAAGAGAAGCAGCTAATCAGAACAAGAGTAGCAAATCAGAACAAGGGTAGCCATCTATACAGGAGTAGCAAATCAGAACAAGGGTAGCCATCTATACAGGAGTAGCAAATCCAAGCAAGCAGCCAGATGAACAAGAGTAACTAATCCGAGCAAAAGTAGCTTACCTAAGGGGGTAAAAAATGGGTGATTTTTGTCTAAACGACCTAGAATACTGGAATGAGAGAATAGAGAAGGTAGTAAAAGAATGTGGGCTTGATTTTTATCCCCAAGAATTTGAGATAATTAATTATGAAGATATGATTGGTTATGAGACATATGTTGGAATGCCCTCTCATTATCCACACTGGAGCTACGGAAAGGCATATGAGAGGACTAAAACCCTACACAAGTATAATCTTACTGGCTTGCCATATGAAATGGTGATTAATTCTGACCCCTGCATAGCATATCTGATGAAGGACAACACCTTGTTGCTACAGATACTTACAATATCTCATGTATATGCTCATAACGATTTTTTCAAAAATAATAGACTATTTAAAGAAGGAACAAACGCCAACTATGCAATTGAAATGTTCAAGAATCACGCTGATAGAATAAGGGAGTATATCAAAGATCCCAGCATTGGCTACAAAAAAGTTGAGCGTATTTTAAATGCCGCACATGCTATTAAGTATCAGACAGAAAGAATTATGGATTTTAGAACACAGAAACCACAAAACAAAAAAGACAATTCGGCTATATATGATAATAGAAAGGAATACCCTTACCTACAAAGATATGAGAATATCAATGCTTCACCAGATGATGAAGATTTGGAGCTTAAGAATAAAATTGAGGATAGTCAAAGAAATGATATACTTCTATTTATTATGGAAAATGGGAGTCTTCAGCAGTGGGAAAAAGATATTCTATCTATTGTTCGGGAAGAGGCAAAATACTTTATACCTCAGATAGAAACAAAAATAATGAATGAAGGTTGGGCAAGTTTTTGGCATTATACAATATTAAATAAGTTAGAGCTTCCACAGGAAATGCATTTTGAGTTTCTGAGGAGGCACAATGAGGTTATAAGACCGCTAAAGTCAAGCATTAATCCTTACTATATTGGTTTCAAGATATTTGAGGATATTTATAACAGGGAGGGTCCTGATTCTATTTTCAAAATAAGAGAGCTTGAACGTGATCAGTCCTTTATCAGAAGATATCTCACTCAGCCGCTTTGCAATGAAATGAATTTATTTGAGTATATTACAGCGGGGAATGAGTATATGATTTCAGAGGTTTCTGATGAAAGAGGGTGGACTAAAATCAGGGATACCTTGGCAAATACTGTGGGAATTGGGAGCATACCGGTTATTGGAGTGCACGACTGGCTTCACAAGGAAGGAACACTTATACTGGCCCATGAATATGATGGCCGTGAATTAGAATTAGGTTATGCTTATGAAACATTAAAATATATTGTAGAGCTTTGGGGTGGAAAGGTTACCATTTCGACTTTACTAGATGGTAAAAAGAAAATTATAACCTGTGATGAAGCAAAACGTATCTCGCTTTTTGGCTGACAACATAGTATTAGCACTCTTTGTTGGTGAGTGCTAAAAAAATCTTGACAACCGTACTTTCTAATGTAAAATAATTATTAGATAAAGTACATTAGAGTTGGAGGTAATTAATATGGTTCATGAAAGTGGTAATATTTCAATTAACACCGAAAACATTTTTCCCATTATAAAAAAGTGGTTATACTCTGAGAAGGATATATTTATCAGAGAGTTGGTATCAAATGCAAGTGACGCTATCAGTAAGCTAAGAAAGCTTGTATCAATTGGAGAGGCTGAGTTATCTGCAGATGAAAACTATTATATTAAGGTAATCGTAAATAAGGAGCAAAAAACAATACAGGTCATTGACAATGGTATTGGTATGACTCTTGATGAGGTTAAAAAATATATAAACCAGATTGCGTTTTCAGGAGCAGTTGATTTTATCGAGAAGTACAAGGATAAGTCAGATGATGCTCAGATTATTGGACACTTTGGGTTAGGCTTCTACTCAGCTTTTATGGTTTCAACTAGAGTGCAGATTGATACACTGTCCTTCTTACCCGATGCAGCTGCTGTTAAATGGGTAAGTGATGGTGGCACTGAATTTGAGATGACTGATTCAGACAGAAAGGAAAGAGGGACAACAATTACTCTCTATCTTGCTGATGATAGCCTGGAGTTTACTGATGAATTTAAAATGAGGCAGACTCTGGAAAAGTATTTTTCATTCTTACCATTTGAATTATATCTCGAGGATGGAGCTGCTAAAAAGGATGAAAAGCCTGAAGCAGCTAATGATTCAGATGCAAAGGACGATTCAGAAAAAGCTGATAAAAAACCTGAGCCCCTCAATGATATTCATCCACTGTGGCTAAAGAATCCAAAGGATTGTACAGAGGAAGAGTATAAAGCATTTTATAGAAAGGTATTCCACGATTTTAATGATCCACTTTTTTGGATTCATTTAAATATGGACTATCCATTCAATTTGAAGGGAATACTATACTTCCCTAAGCTTAAGCATGAGTTTGAGACAATGGAAGGTCAGATAAAGCTATACTACAATCAGGTTTTTGTAGCTGATAACATAAAAGAAGTAATTCCTGAATTCCTATTACTACTAAAGGGTGTGCTTGATTGTCCAGACTTGCCACTGAACGTATCAAGAAGCTTCCTGCAGAATGATGGTTATGTAAAGAAGATATCCACTCATATTACCAAAAAGGTGGGGGACAAGCTCACATCACTATTTGAGAATGAGAGAGATAACTTCAACAAGTATTGGGAAGATATAAATCCATTTGTAAAATACGGCTGTATCAGAGAAGATAAGTTCTATG
>JAEYTP010000031.1 GCA_023433945.1 Bacillota bacterium
TGTTGGCTGCTCGTAAAAACAAGAAGAAGATAAACATGGAAGAAGTAAAAGAGGCCGTATTTAAGGTAATGATGGGACCTGAAAAGCGTAGCAAGGTAATGAGCGAGCACGACAAGAAGGTTACAGCATACCACGAAGCAGGCCATGCATTAGCAATCAAGCTGGTATCAAGTCAGCAGAAGGTTGACAGAGTATCAATTATACCTGCTGGTATGGCAGGAGGTTATACTGCCAGCAGACCTCAGGAAGACAAGAGTTACCATACTAAGTCACAGCTGATAGAAGAAATTATTATCGCTCTTGGAGGACGTGCAGCTGAAGAAATTACGATGAATGAAGTTAGCACAGGAGCATCTAGTGATTTGAAGAAGGTAAATCAAATTGCGAGAAGCATGGTTACCAAGTACGGTATGAGCGACAAGCTGGGCAATATGATTTTTGGTAATGAAAATGATGAAGTATTTATCGGAAGAGATCTAGCTCAGGCTAGAAATTACTCTGACGAGATTGCTGCTTTAATTGATAATGAAGTCAAGAAAATTATTGATGAAGCATACGAAAGAACACTTACTCTTCTTAGAGAGAACAGCAATAAGCTTATTGCACTTGCTGAAGCCCTTCTTGAAAAGGAAAAGGTTGAGGGTGCAGAATTCGAAGAAATATTTGAAAATTCATAGAATTAGCTAAGTTTTAGAGAGCTTCGCAACAGCTGTTACAAAACAACTGTCGAAGCTCTTTTTATTCATTGTGAAAGTAAAATACTAGAAGTATAATAAGGTAATGTCATAAAAAACAAAATGAGGTATAACTATGTTTGTTAAAAATTATTTTGAAAACCTGGACATCCTTCATGTTGGTACTATGAAGAACAGAGCTTACTACATACCTTACGCCTGTGTTGATACTGCCCTTGAGGGAGATAGAGATTTATCAGACAGGGTAGCAATGCTGAACGAACAGTGGAATTTCAAATACTTCAATAGTATATATGAGGTATGTGAACAGGACATAATTTGGGCTACAAAATTGGATGGTTTATCAAATGTTGCACAATGCGGAAGTTTATCAGACGCTGTACAATGCGGCAACTTATCAATTAATGCTCAAACAGTTGGCTTATCAGATACCATACCTGTCCCATCAGTATGGCAGAACCATGGGTATGATAGACATCAGTATACCAATGTAAGGTATCCTTTTGCTTATGATCCTCCATATGTACCTTATGACAATCCTTGTGGTCTTTATAGTAGAAGCTTTGAAGTAACTTCTGACCAACTTTGTATGAGAAAGTTCATAAATTTTGAGGGTGTGGACTCCTGCTTCTATCTATGGATAAATGGTGTAATGGTTGGATATAGCCAGGTATCTCATTCAACTAGTGAGTTTGACATTAGTGAATACATAAAGGCAGGTACAAATTCCATATGTGTATTAGTGCTTAAATGGTGTGATGGAAGTTATCTTGAGGATCAGGACAAGTTCAGAATGTCGGGAATATTCAGGGATGTTTTATTACTATTTCGTCCTGAGCAGCATATTCGGGATTTTTTTATCAAAACCAAGCTAAGCGATAGTTATACAAAAGCAGATATCAGTGTGGAGTTGGAGTACTTTGATAAATCCATTGAGGTAGAGTATTCCTTACTAGACCAACATCAAAACGTGGTAGCAGCAGGTAAAAGTGAAGGCAACAATATTGAAATGGGTATTTCAAATATTACATGCTGGAATGCTGAGTCACCGTATCTCTATACCTTAGTGTTAAAAACAGGGGAAGAGGTAATAAGTACTAAAGTTGGGCTAAGAGAGATAAAAATTGAGAATGGGATTTTATATGTCAATGGTATAAATGTAAAGTTTAGAGGTGTAAATCGACATGATAGTAACCCTATTACGGGGGCAACTGTTTCCATTGACGATATGATTAAGGACTTAGCCCTTATGAAGCAGCACAATATAAATGCCATTAGAACAAGTCATTACCCAAACGCTCCAATTTTCCTAGAGTTGTGTGATAAATATGGTTTCTATGTTATTGCAGAGGCTGATTATGAAGCTCATGGAGTTGTAGAACTATATGGTGCCGGATATAACAGCAGTTACTGTAGAATAGCACATGATGTGCGTTTTGAGAAGGCGATTGTTGATAGAGTACAACGCTCGGTGATGAGGGACAAAAACCATGCATGCGTATTAATATGGTCACTTGGAAATGAGGGCGGATATGGTTGCAATCTAGAGGCTGCTGCTAAGTGGGTAAAGCAATACGATGACAGCAGACTGACACATTATGAAGGTGCAATGTTTACACCAGAAAATTATAAGTGCGATTTTTCAAATCTGGATTTATACAGCAGAATGTATGCCTCTTGTGAAGATATAGCTGACTACTTTGACAATCATAGGCACAATAAGCCGTATGTTTTATGTGAATACATCCATGCAATGGGTAACGGCCCTGGAGATATTGAGGACTATCAAAAACTAATAGAAAAATATGATGGTTTATGTGGAGGCTTTGTATGGGAATGGTGTGACCACGCAATGCTTGTTGGCAAGACTGAGACGGGTAAGGCAAAGTATTATTATGGAGGAGATTTCGGAGAGTTTCCTCATGACGGAAATTTTTGTATGGATGGACTGGTATACCCTGATAGAAGACCCCATACAGGACTTATTGAATATAAAAATGTAATACGCCCCGTTAGGATAGTACAACAAGATACTTTAAAGGGACAGTTTACATTCAAAAACTGGCTAGACTTTACTAACCTTAAAGATATCTTATATGTAAAATACGAAGTTACTCAAGATGGCAAAGTAATAGATAGTGGCATAATTGAATCAAATAAACTGGATATTCAGCCACATGGGCAAAAGGATATTTATATTAGCTATAACATCCCTGATAGCGGAAGATGCCATATAAGGTTTATCTATATTCAAAAAATAGACAGGCAGTTTACAAAGAGTGGACATGTATTAGGATACGAGCAGCTTGAAATACCTATTGGGAATAGCTGTAACAGAGTTGTAAAGCAGATGATGGAGGAAATAGAGCAAGCCTCTAAAAGCTGTTCTTCAACTAAGATTGCCTATACACAAAATGAAAAACTTATTGTATTTAAGGGCAATAAATTTAAGTACACCTACAATAAATTTACCGGTTCATTTGACGAGATAGTCTACGACAATAGCACAATTCTTGTAAAACCAATGAGCTATAATATATGGAGAGCCCCTACCGATAACGACGCATATATTAAGTCCGAATGGAAAAAGTGCGGATATGACCGAACTGTGTCCAGAGGGTATAATACACAAATTTTAGAAACTGAGAATGGGATTATTATAACTACCCAACTTTCTTTATCAGCAGTTTTCATACAGAGAATACTGGATGTTGAGGCACAATGGACCATAATGCGGAATGGAACAATACACGTAAAAATGAATGTTATAAAAAACAGTATAACTCCATTTTTACCTAGATTTGGGGTGAGAATGTTCCTGCCACAGGACATGGAGAATGTTATGTATTGTGGGTATGGACCGTATGAAAGCTATGTTGACAAGCATAGAGCGTCTTATTATGGATGTTTTAAAAGTACAGCAGATGGAATGCATGAGGATTATATAAAACCTCAGGAAAACGGGAGTAGGTGGAATTGTGATGTGCTTAGGGTACATTCCGACAATGGAACTAGCTTAGAGGTATGTAGTGAACAATCCTTTAGCTTTAATATATCACACTACACACAAGAAGAATTAGCCATCAAAAATCATAACTATGAGCTTGAGAAGAGTGAATATACTATTGTATGTATCGATTATGCGCAAAGCGGTGTTGGCTCTAATAGCTGTGGGCCTCAGCTAGCAAAGCAATACAGGCTAGATAAGGAAAACTTTAGTTTTGAGTTTTCAATTAAATTCTAGGATTATCGGCTTGAGTTGACAGACTTGTTTAGCAAGTACTACAATATCTAATGATAGTAGTACTTGCTATTTATTAATATGAGATAGTTTGTCAAAAAGAGGAGATACTATGGAACTTAAAATAGGACTAATTTGTGAAATAAGAGAGGAAGTTACCCTCAAAAACACTGCAAGCGCACTAGGAAGTGGTGGTATTGACGTGTATGCTACTCCTGCAATGATTGCTCTTATGGAAAAAGCCGCGATGAATGCAGTACAGTCGGCTTTAGCAGAGGGCCTGTCTACTGTAGGCACCATGGTAAATATTAAACACATGGCTGCAACACCTGTTGGCATGACTGTTACCGCAAAGGCTGAACTAATAGAGGTTTCAGAGAAGCGCCTGCTCTTTAAGGTAGAAGCATTTGATGAAAAAGATAAAATAGGCGAAGGTATACATGAGAGATTTATTATAAATGTGGAAAAGTTTATTTCCAGGGTAAATGCAAAGAAGGTGTAGAAACAGAAATATCAACTTTAATAATGTGCTTTAGAGTTTGATTTTTTCGACATAAATTACTAAATGCTACTTGACCCATAGCAAAAATTATGTTTAAATTATCTTGAAAACTTAATATTGTTTTCCTTATCAAGAGAGGTGGAGGGAGTGGCCCGATGAAACCCGGCAACCAATATGACTAAATCATATACGGTGCCAATTCCTTCAGGATTTGATTCCTGAGAGATGAGGGGTGTTCATAAAATAAAATGACAAACCTCGTAATGAGGTTTTTTTTATAGCATAAAAAAGTACCTCAAGTTGAATAATTATACTAGTATAGGAGGCGTTAAAAATGTCAAGAAGATTATTTACTTCAGAATCCGTTACAGAGGGGCATCCAGATAAAATTTGCGACCAGATTTCAGATGCAGTATTAGATGCTATTTATGAAAATGATCCACAAGCTAGAGTTGCTTGTGAAACAGCAGTTACTACCGGTATGGTGTTGGTAATGGGGGAGATATCAACGAATTGCTATGTTGATATTCCAAAGGTGGTTAGAAATACTATTGAAGAGATTGGCTACGATAGAGCAAAGTATGGTTTTGACTGTCATACCTGCGCAGTTTTGACTTCAATAGATGAGCAGTCTGCAGATATTGCAATGGGGGTTGACAAGGCACTTGAAGCTAAGTCAGGTGAAATGACAGATGACCAAATTGAAGCAATTGGTGCGGGTGACCAGGGTATGATGTTTGGGTTTGCATGTGATGAAACTCCAGAGCTAATGCCAATGCCGATTAGCCTTGCTCACAAGCTTTCAAAGAGACTTTCAGACGTGAGAAAGAATGGAACTCTTGATTACCTAAGACCGGATGGAAAGTCACAGGTTACAGTAGAATACGATGGAGATAAGCCTGTTAGGGTGGATACCGTTGTAATATCTACTCAGCATGGGCCTGAGGTTGACCATGAAACAATAGAGAAGGATATGCTAGAGCATGTAGTTAAGCCAATAATTCCAGCAGAGCTATTGGATGAGAATACAAGATACTTTATTAACCCAACTGGAAGGTTTGTTGTTGGAGGCCCACAGGGGGACTCCGGACTTACAGGCAGAAAGATAATTGTTGATACCTATGGAGGATATGCAAGACATGGGGGTGGTGCTTTCTCAGGAAAGGATCCAACAAAGGTTGACCGTTCGGCTGCATATGCTGCAAGATATGTTGCAAAGAATGTAGTTGCAGCAGGACTCGCAAGTAAATGTGAGGTACAGCTCGCATATGCAATTGGTGTTGCGAAGCCGGTATCAATTTTAGTTGATACGTTTGGAACTGCAAAGATTCCAGAGGAGAAGATTGTTGAATTGATAAATAAGCACTTTGACTTAAGGCCAGCAGCTATTATCAAGATGCTAGACCTTAGAAGACCAATCTACAAAAAGACTGCTGCTTATGGTCATTTCGGAAGAACAGATGCAGAATTCTCATGGGAAAAGACAGATGTTGCAGAAGAGCTGAGAAAAGAAGCGGGCCTATAGTTTTGGCTAAAGGCAAAGAGATACTAAATTTAGTATTTGCCGATTTTTTTAAGTAGAGTGAATACTACTTCAATTAAATTATCAGAGTAAATAAAATGGTGAGACGAAATCTAGGTCTCACCATTTTTTATATATACTAGTTGTTAGGTTGGTTACAAAATATTATTTTTCGTTTTTATTATCAAGGTACCTTAAATGCTCAGTAATATCTTTTTGGATAGCATTTACTAATAGAGCTAAAAGCAACGTTATTATTCCACCAACAAAACAAACAACCATAGCAATAGAACTAAAAGCTTCATTCATAAAATCATATTCAATAAGTTCATGTCCTCCAAATAAATAACCACAGAATGATAAAACAAAAAATAATAAGGATGTAATTATAGTTATAACTTTTAATTTTTGAGTCCTATCTAAAGAATACATAATTGTTACCTCCTATCTCTTGGATACGGGTGAAATTTCATTCCAAAGAGTAAAACCTAATATAAAAATACCGCCTATTACTTGCCACAGTGTCATTGTTTCACCTAGTATTGTGACTGAGATCAATACGGCAACCAATGGGTCGATATAACTGAGAATTGCGGCCTTTTGTCCTGGTAATTCTTTAAGAGAAGAAAAGTACATACAATATGTTACACCGGTGTGAATAAGTCCAACGATTAATAAATTGATCCAGCCGGTGGTGTTTAAGCTCCATAATGTTATTCCACCTGTCATCATAACGTAGGGAATTAGTATTACAATAGCAGAAAGAAATTGCAAAAACGTTCTATGTATTCCTTCTACGTTTTTAATGAACTTGTTGAGCAAAACCACAGTAGCATAAAATACCGCTGCACCCAATCCGAATAATATGCCAGTGACATCATTTCCGCCGTTCAAATCTCCAATCCCAATGATCATCACAAGACCCAGTGTGGACATAACAAAGCATAGCAATTGTTTTACGGTCAGCTTTTCGCGGAAAATGATAGGACATAATACTGTAACGATTACTGGTGCAAAGTAATAGCTCAAAGTTGCAGCAGAAACGGTAGTGTACTTATACGCTTCAAATAAAAGAATCCAGTTGATGCCCATTGCCACTCCAGATGCAAGCAGCAGGGGTATTTCTTTTTTTATGTTTGAAAAAGGAATCTTTTGCTTAGTTACTATCAGAAATACGACAATCAAAAGAGCTGCCAGCACAGCTCGATATAATGCTAACTCACCGGAAGATACCGATATATTTCTGACAAATAACCCCAAGGTACCAAATATAGTCATTGATGCAATCAACATCAAACGTGGGCTTTTAAGTTGCTTCATTTATAATCCTCATATTCTATCATTAGTTTTGATTAGTTGATTGAGACAAACATTTCTATGTCCTATGTAATAAATACACTAATGTCACCTCCTTATTTATTAATTATCATATTGGAAAATAAGATATATAGAATTATACTACTAATGTAACTTATGGTCTATTATTATAGAGCATATTATGTAGCTCTAAATTTTGTGCATATATAAAGGGCATGATGAGAGAACCAACTCTACGGAGCGTTTATTGTAATATGGTTTCAAGGGAGTTATGCTAGATAAGGAGGATGAGTGAGATGGATTGTATGAAAGTAGGTAATCTAATTCTAAAATTGAGAAAAGAAAGAAACTATACTCAGAAGCAAGTTGCGCAAATGCTTAATCTAAGTGATAAGACAATATCAAAATGGGAGCGAGGGCTTGGATGTCCTGATGTGAGCATTTTACCTGAACTTTCTCACCTCTTTGGCGTTAACGTTGAAAAAATATTACAGGGAGATCTATCTCCTAACATAACTGATGGAGGAAATATGAAAAAAGTTAAATTTTATGTATGCCCTGATTGCGGAAATATTGCTACCGCAACAGGAAACGGTGAGTTTACATGCTGTGGCCGAAAGCTGGTTCCACTGATTGCACAGAAAGTTTCAGAGCAGCACATGCCTAATGTAGAAGTTATAGAGGATGATTATTATATTACGTTTGATCATCCAATGACAAAAGACCACTACTTATCGTTTGTCGCTTTTGTTAAAAGTGACAGAATGGTTTTTATAAGGCTGTACCCAGAGCAAAATGCAGCAGTGAGGTTCCCGAGAATGATGTATGGTGAGTTGTATTTTTATTGTTCACTGCATGGCCTTATGAAGAGCAATGTTAAATGTTAATTTAATTCAGTAACCAATCCTAATACATTTTCATAGAATACCTTACAATAAATAATTGTTAAAACAGTATTGTCAAGGAGTTGAGTTCTATGGGAATGGACTATGCAATGGTCTGGCTTCTAGCCATCTATGGACTGTTTTGTTTCTTTGTGTCCATATTTAAGTTAATAGATAGGAAAAAGTATTACAGCGAAAAAGCAAATCTCATACTAGTGGTAAAAGACCAGGAAGATAATATTGAGGGTATAATTAGAGATGCAGTAAACAATAAATTTGTAAGAGGCATAGCGCTTACAGGAAGATTTACTGTGCTTGATATGGGCTCAACTGACGATACACTAAAAATACTTAGAAAGCTAGAACAGGAGTACCCACTCTTGGATATATGTACATATGAGGAAAGAGATAAGGTGCTTAATTAATATTACAGTCTATAATAAGACCTACCACAAAAATAATTATCGATATTTAAGTTGAGTTGATAATATCATGCACATTCTTTATACTATTAATTGTAATTATTATAAGTGATTTTACTATGGATAGATTAATTACAATACTAAAGATTGGACGTTTTATTAAATGGCAAAGGTGCAATCAAAGCAGCGTTGGTCATTCGACAGCTACCCTGTGGGTGTAAAACTCTCTATTATTGGTAGATTTGATTATAAGATATTTGAAAATGCCGATAATGGGTATAAAATATATACCTTTGAAATAGAGAGAATAATAGATGAAGATGGCTTTGAACACGAAGCCGAGGATATCATCAGCATTACCGGTTACTATGAGGTAAACCAGCATAGTGCTGTTTTGCCATGTAAAATTATCGGAACCGTAGCAGCATACAGGGGCGAAAAGCAGATGAATGCTGATATTGTGGAATATATAGAGCCTGCTACCGAAGAAGGAATAATATCTTTTTTATCCTGCGGCATTATAAAGGGTGTGGGTGAAAAAACAGCTAGAAATATTGTCAAAGGCTATAAAACAGCGAGTGGATTTGTAGAAGGCTTCGGAAGTGATGCATTGGAGATAATAAAAAACGCTCCATTAGAACTTGTACGAATAAGAGGAATATCTGCAGATAAAGCTAGAGCAATTCACGATAGCTATATGGAAAACATGGAATATCAGAATGTAATGATATTTTTCCAAAAGTTTGGGGTATCTTCTGCTAAAGCCATGAAAATCTATAACGCATATAAAGGTACTGCAATAGCCATTGCGCAGGAAAATCCATATATGTTCACAGCAATAAAGGGGTTTGGCTTTCGCACATGTGATGATATTGCAAAAAAACTTGGCATAGACCCACATTCACCATTCAGACTTGAAGCCGCACTTAAAAGCATGTTGGAGTATTCTGAAAACGACGGTCATTGCTACCTTATGAAGGATAAACTATTTGAGCTCACAGCAAAGGCAATAAGTGATGAGAAGGATACTATTCATCCAACTGAACTTGAAGAAGCATACAAAAGGCAATTATCATTGGGTAATCTTATTAACATAGGATATACTGAGGGCGAAAATAGGCACGAAGCGGTATATACCCGTGAAATGTACAGGATGGAGATGGAAACCGCCATTGCAATAAAAGGCATTGCCAATACTCGTTCTAATAAGGTTGCACAGGATGTTGATTTGTTAATAGAAAAGTTTGAAACCAGCAGGGGCTTTAAGCTTGAGGAAATGCAAAAGCAGGCGGTCAGGGCTGTTTTTGACACAAACCTAATGATACTGACAGGTTCAGCCGGAAGCGGGAAAACAACCACTGTAGAATGTATGATTTATGTACTGAAAAAATACTTTGAGCTACAGGACGAAATGGATTTTATGCTTGCAGCGCCCACCGGAAAAGCTGCAAAAAGGCTCACTGAAATAACAGGCTTTGAAGCAATGACTATTCATAGATTATTGCAGTTTTCGTATGAGAATAAGGGTTTTTTTTATAGACAGGGCAATGAACTCCCTTATGATTTGATTGTAATTGATGAGAGCTCTATGCTCAGTATAGATTTGGCACATGCCCTATTTACAGCAATATCACCGGGTACTACGGTGGTCCTCATCGGGGATACTCAGCAATTACCTTCCGTGGGCGCCGGCAATGTACTAGAGGATATGATAAAGAGTGAACGTATCAAAGTGGTAGAACTCAATGTTATAAAAAGGCAGGCGGATGGTTCAGGTATTATTTCAAATGCAAACAGGATAATTAACGGAGAAATTCCTGAAAGCATAAACAACAATAAGGACTTTTTTATTATAGAAGAAGAGGACAAGAATAGGGTTATCAAGCGCTCGCTAGAAGCTCTTGATAGACTTATGACCGGATATGGCTTTACAATTGATGAGGTACAGTTAATTTGCCCGCAAAAAACCTCTGAAATAGGAACATATGAAATGAACAAGGCAATCCAGGATATGCTTAATCCTCATAACCCTGAAGTAGCCGAAATAAAGCGAGGAAACAGTATTTTCCGAGTGGGGGATAAGGTTATTCATCTGAGCAACAATTATGAATCCGCACACTATCAACGTGATGAAAAAAGCGGGATATACGTTGCGGATGAAAATACTGGTGTATTTAATGGAGACATTGGAAGAATAATCGAGATAGGTAAGATTAATAGCTATTCTAACGGAATGTCTACGGGTAATGCATCCACAAAAGATAAGGATATGGAAGATGATGAGGATGCTATCTCAAATGAAACAAGCGGGGGAGAGGTTTTAAGCACAACAGGCTCTGACGAAAAGAGTATAGCGGTACAGTATGATGACTTTATTATACTCTACAAACCCAATGAGCTTGAAGAGATTGATCTTGCATACAGTCTCACTGTTCACAAGATGCAGGGCTCTCAATGTGAAGCTGCTATCATTCTATGCCATATGAGAAATTATATAATGTTGAATCGAAATTTAGGCTATACAGCTGTTACCCGTGCTAAGAAAATGGCATGCATTATTGGGCAGAAAAGGGCTGTAAAACATATGGTGTCCAATGTGAAAATAAATGAAAGAAATACTATGTTATGTGACTTATTGAAATGATTGAAAAAGTGGTATACAATGAAAGCAATTAGTTACAATTAGTTACAAGTAACTACAATAAACAGAGGTGGGTGATTTTATCGGCCTGCTGGAGCTTATTTTTCCTACAAGGTGCATTATTTGCAGACAGGTTCTTTACGGTAATGCGCCCATACATATTTGTAGTAAATGCATCAATGAGATTGAGTTCTATAATAAAGACATTGTTCCACTATCACTTGGAGGTGGGATTAAATCGTATTGTGACGGAGTAGTGTGTGTAGGAAAATACCGTCATTCATTAAAAAAGGCACTCAGAGATTATAAGTTTAACGAGAGACCGTCGTTTTACAGAGCATTTGGGGAGCTTATAGCAGATAAAATCAACAGGTCACTAAGGCAGTATCCACTGGATGTTATTGTACCTGTACCAATGAGTAGAAAACGTAAAGTTCAAAGGGGATATAACCAAGCAGAGTTAATCGCTTTGAAGGCTTCAAAAATTTTATCAATTCCTATAAACACAAGGGCTATAGTTAAGGTTAAAGACACTCATATACAGAGCTCGTTGAAAAGGCAGGAAAGGTTGACTAACTTGAATGACGCTTTTGAAGTTTTAGGTTCATGCTCTTATGCGGGTAAAACAATCTTACTAGTTGATGACATAATTACGACAGGAAGCACCCTGAATGAATGTTCAAAAGCGTTGAAGCAGGCTGGTGCAAAGTATGTATTTGGGGCAGTAATAGCAACTACTAGAGAGTAGATCAAAAAGAAAAATAGCTACTAAAAGCAGAGCCAAGAATTTAGTCACTAAAAATTAATGAATAAGGATAGAAATTAACAACAAACATTGTTATATAAATATGAGGAGGAGATCATTATGCCAGATGTAAGAAATTGCAGACGATGCGGTAGAATGTATAACTATATTGGGGGACAGCCAATTTGCCCTGAGTGTAAAAAAGCTGACGAGGAAATCTTCAAGAAGGTTAAAGAATACCTATATGACAATCCTGGAGCTACTTTATCGCAAGTAGCAACCACTCTGGAAGTTTCGGTCGAGAAGATTAAGATGTTTTTGCGTGAAGGCCGTTTAGAAATAACGGATGGTGTTAACATTATTCTAGAATGTGAGCGCTGCGGGAAGTCAATTAATACTGGCCGTTACTGCGATATGTGCCAGCATGAAATTACTACAGACTTAAGGCAAAGTATTGCGCCTACAATGCAATCACAAAAGAATGAACAGGCCTTAGAGAGACAGAAAACAAGTGGCATGAGGTATCTAAATAAGAACTAAAAGCACCAAAGGATATACAAATTTAAGCTGTTGCCTTGCTGAGAAATGAATCGACCCCAAACAATTAGACCTAAAATGATATGTACCCCCTTTACTGGTTTTGTCCAGTAAAGGGGGTACATATCACTAAAATCTAACGATTGGAGGCCGGTTCAAAAATTTGCAGGCAACAGCTTTTTTGGTTCACACTAACTTTTGTATATGGAAATTTATCCAAAATATTTTTAACACTAAATTATTACTTAAAAGTGTCGATAAATAATATAACGGAGAAACACTTATAATGATTTTATAGATAGGTATTTTAGAATTAAATAGAAAGAGTGAAAGAGAGTGGTTTTTATGAAGATTTGGGGAGACTCGTTTAGTATTTCTAAGATTTATGACAAGCAAAAAAATCTTGGAAGGGTAGAGAATACAAAAGCGATAGCATCAAAAAAGGATGTTGTTTCAATTTCAACTAACGCAAAAGACTTCACTACTGTATCAAAGGCTCTAAGAGAGGTGCCTGAGATTAGACAGGAAAAGGTAAATGAGTTGTCCACACTTTACAACTCAGGTAGCTATGATGTAACTGGCCAGCAGATAGTTGAGAAGTTAGGGAAGGCACTAATAGACAAAAAAGCTTAAGAATTTGGGGGTAAACAATGGATTCCAGCTTGATAAAACAGCTTACTCAAGTTTTAAATCAGGAAAATGAAATATATGATACACTTGCAAAGCTATCCAACAACAAGACACAGGTTATTGTTGAAGGTAAGGTTCAAGATTTGGATAGCATTGTAAAGATAGAACAATCGCTGGTGCTTAAAATCTCTAAGCTTGAGCAGCAAAGGGAAGAGGTTGTTGAGATTATGTGTAATCAATTAGGAATTAAGCCCGAAGAGATTACCATATCTGAAATACTGAAGCTTGCAGCTAATGATGAAGGCAAGGAACTTAAAAATTGTCAAGATAACCTGAGAGCAACGCTTAATGGATTAAAGGAAAAGAATGAACTAAACTCTAAGCTTTTAAAAAATTCATTGGATTACATTGATTTTTCTCTTAATATGATGACCAGCATAGGTACTATAAACAATAATTATGAAAGTACTGGTGGGTCAGGAGATTCAAAGAAGAGAAGTATTTTTGATATAAAGTTGTAACAAATCTGTCCAGACAGGGCGCTTTTATTTTTGGGGGAATTTTTATGGCAGTAGGATTTTCAAGTTATGAAATTGCACGATCTGGATTAACCGCTAGTGAACGTGGCTTGTATGTTACAGGCCACAATTTGTCTAATGTAAATACTCCTGGTTTTACTCGCCAGCAGTTAATGATTGAATCTAGTCCATACTATACCACGTATGCAAAGGGTGGCATTCAGCAGGTAGGACTTGGTGCCGATATTCAAGAAATACGTCAGATTAGACATACCTTTTTGGACACTATTTATAGAAACGAAAACACGTCTTTTGGGTACTGGGAAGCCAGAAGTAAGGCTTATGAAGATGTTCAAGGTATCCTTGGTGATCCTATGGGGGTAGGCTTGCAAAATACAATGAACCAATTCTGGGATTCATGGCAGGAGCTATCTAAGGATCCAGACAGTTTAACTACTAGGGCTTTGGTTAGGCAAAGGGCTCAGGCGCTTGTTTACCAATTTAACCAGGTGGGAACACAGCTAGACAGACTCCAACTCGATCTTAATAATGAAATAGCAGTGAGAGTGAGCGATGTCAATGGCATAACCAAACAAGTTGCTCAGCTCAATACTCAGATTATGTACCAAGAGCTAAATGGTGACAATGCAAATGATTATAGGGATCAGAGAAATTATCTTGTAGATCAACTATCCAAGCTTTGTGATGCAGATGTTTATGAGGAGCAGGATGGACAATATAGTATTACACTTGGAGGTTATGTTTTGGTATCCAAGAGTAATTCTACTAATCTATATGTTGAGGCTAATGCAACAAATGGGTTATTCTACACGCCAATGCTTGAAGGTACGAAGACAGTAGTGCCCATTAAGGGGGGAACACTCAAAGGTCTGCTAGAGTCAAGGGGAGAGGTCTCTGGAGTAAAAGGTAGTATAGACAATGGCAATCCAATAACAAGGGCGGATATTACTTTTGGGATAGATGTGTCGGCAGGCAGTGGATCAGGATCTTCTGAATACCTATCCAAGGTAAAGGCTTCAATCAAGAATTATGTTGAAGATATGAAAAAGTCCGGCATTGATTTTAATATAAGAATTGCCACTATTAATAGTAATACCAGTGTTCATGGTCCGGACATGGTGTTTGACGTTAACAGTATTGATATGTTTTTAAACGATTCTGCTCAGTTAGATGCTCTTTTTACAGAAACAGCTGATACTACAGTTAGTTTTGATAGCTTTATAACTTCTCTTGAAGCTATAAATGCAGCTGGTGGCTTTAGACAGGATTCCGCGAAAATTGCCATGGTGTTTACAAATGAAAGTATAGATGGTAATTCAGGGGTACCATTATCAGACGCAGCAGCATACAATCAAAGACTACAAGCGTTAGGAATGACAACATCAGTAATTACCGATAAAAACTACTATACTCAAGGTGAAAATAGTACTGAGATTGGTTGGGAAGCTATTACATCTGCCAATGATGGAAAGTTATATGATATAAACACCTCAGCTGACCAATATGCTACTATGATGACTACATTAGGTCGTGATACAAACTATGCTTTTAATACTGCGCTTAGCAGGCACCCTGCAAATAAAAATATTGTGTCAGACATAAGGGTTAGACTCAATGCAATGGTCAACTCCATGCTTAGAGAGATTAACTATTACCATTCAAGCGGGATTACACTAGATGGTAAGCAAGGGGAAGATTTCTTTAGTGCGCTTGATGATAAATACCCTATGCAGCTTGGTAATATAAAGTTGAATGACAACATTCTCAGTGATAATGGGCTTAACAATATTGTTGCTGCAGGTACAAATGCAAAAGGTGATAACTCGATAGCTCTTACTATTGCAAATCTAAGAAATGCCGATATACTCAGTGACGAATCAGGAGTGCTTAGTACAGATGAGTATTATAGAGGTATTATCTTAAACGTCGGTAATGGTGGCCAAGAGGCAGAACGCACTGCTCAAAACCAACAGAAGCTTATTTTGGCCGCTGAAGACAAGAGGACTTCTATTTCTGGTGTTTCCATGGATGAGGAAATGTCAAATATGATGAAGTTCAAGTTTCATTACAATTCTTGCTCTAAGGTATTAAGCTCCATTGACCAAATGATAGAGACTATTGTAAACAGAATGGGCATAGTTGGTAGATAGTTTTGGTAGAGATTATTAATTAAAGATATGGATTATAGCAATATATCGCCGAAAGGATGAAAGATTATGAGACAAAGCTTTTTTGGATTTAATGTTGCATTAAGTGGATTATACTCGGCTCAAAGAAGCTTGGATGTAGTAAATAATAATATATCAAATGCAAATACACCAGGGTATTCACGTCAGGTCGCAGTACAAACAGCAGCTAGACCTATTTCACTTATGGATGGAACAGGTATGGTTGGTACCGGTTCTCAGGTCGAGACAGTAAGCAGAATCAGAGATGAATACTTGGATTTTAAATATTGGAGCGAAAATATTGCAAATGGTGAGTGGACAGTTAAAAGTGAGCTCTTAAGCGAGCTTGAGGCAACCTTTAATGAACCATCTGAGAGTGGTTTTGCAACAATGATGAACGAATTTTTCAACGCCTTTCAAGAGCTTGCAAAAGACCCTAGTAGTGGATCAGTAAGAGCTTTAGTCAGAGAAAAGGCAGTTACACTTACAAAATTTTTTAATAATGCTGCTCAGAGATTTGACTCACAGCAAGAAGATATAAATGATAGGGTAAAGCTCAAGGTTGATGAAATTAATTCTTTGGCTTCACAGATTCAACAATTAAATAAACAAATATATGTTACTGAATTAGATGGAAATTCAGCCAATTCACTTAGAGATGAGAGAACTCTACTGGTAGATAAGTTATCAAAACTGGCGAACATACAAGCCACTGAGGTTTCCTACGGGAAAAGGCCAAATGGAACAGATGATACTCATTTTGTTATTACATTAGGAGGGAAGCCTCTTGTTGACCATTACAATGTTAGTAAGTTATCCCTAATACAGAGGTCAGAGAAGCTCAATGATACAGATGTTCCAAACCTATATGATATCCAATGGGAAGATGGTAATAAACTAAATATTTCAGGCGGAGAACTAAAGGGATTACTTGATGTAAGAGATGGTAATGATGGCTCTGTAGGGTCTGGAGGGAAGACAACTCCAATATACAAGGGTGTACCTTACTATCAGGAAAAACTTAATCAGTTTGTTCAGACCTTTGCATTAGCATTTAATGAAGGATATACCAACGTAAATGGCGTACTTACAAAATCTGCGGGGCATGCAGATGGATATGGTCTTGATGTGGATGGTGACGGACCTGAGACTGCATCTAGCGGAGTGAGATTTTTCACCGTTTTTGGTGATGGCAATAAACCAGTTAGCTCAGACAAATTTATGGATGGTGCAACTGGAATGGAGGATATCGTTTCAAAATACAGCGGCATTACGGCAAAGAACTTCACTGTCAGCAGTGATATTATTGACAATATAAATAAAATTGCAACCAGCAATGTATCTGGAGAAAATGGAAACACAAATGTTTTAAATCAACTACTCACAGTCAGAACTAACAAAAGCCTATTTTATGAAGGTGCTCCTGAGGACTATATGAAGTCACTTGTGGCTGGATTGGGTATAGATGC